>CAYXRQ010000121.1:0-5009 GCA_964466765.1 uncultured Bifidobacterium sp.
TCGGTCTCCAGTGCCGGCCGCTACATCCAGATCGTCAAGGACACCTCCGTGCTGCGCCGACTCATCCGCGGTGCCACCCAGATCGCCGACATCGGCTTCTCGGCACCCGCAGACGTGCGCACCGCCATCGACCAGGCCGAGCAGATCGTCTTCGGCCTCGGTGACGAGCAGATGACGGACACGCTGCAGAAGCTGCACGATCTCACCGGCCAGCTGACCCAGATCCTCGAGGACCGCTACGAGGCCAAGCAGCAGATCACCGGCGTGCCCACCGGCTACTACGAGCTGGACCGTCTGCTCGCGGGCCTCCAGCCGGGCACGCTCAACATCGTCGGCGCCCGCCCCGCCATGGGCAAGTCCGCGTTTGCTCTCGGCATGGCCGTGAACGTGGCCAAGAAGACGGGGCGTCCCGTCCTCTTCTTCTCGCTGGAGATGGGCGCCACGGAGCTCACCCAACGAATCCTCTCCGCCGAGGCGGAGGTGGAGTCCGACCACCTGCGCACCGGCAACCTGTCCGACGCCGAGTGGAGCCGCATCGTGCACGCCACGGGACAGCTGGACATCCCGCTCTACATCGACGACACCGCGCAGATCACGGTGATGCAGATCCGCCAGAAGCTGCGCCGCGTCAACATGACGGCCGCCATGAAGCCGGCCCTCGTGGTGGTCGACTACCTCCAGCTCATGGGCGGCGGCGGTGCCGTCAGCGAGAACCGCCAGCTGGAGATCAGCGCCATCAGCCGCGGTCTCAAGCTGCTCGCCCGCGAGTTCTCCCTGCCGGTCGTGGCGCTCAGCCAGCTCAGCCGCGGTCTCGAGCAGCGCGCGGACAAGCGGCCGCAGCTGTCCGACCTGCGCGAGTCCGGCGCCATCGAGCAGGACGCCGACACCGTGATGTTCCTCCACCGCGCCGAGATCAACAACCCGGACGTCCCCCTGGACGAGCGGGGATGGGCTGACGTCACGTTGGCCAAGCACCGCTCCGGCCCCGTGGGATTTGTCAAACTGCTGTTCGTGAGCCAGTTCACCCAGTTCCAGAACCCGGCGAGGTAGGCGTGTTCCTCGGGGAGAACCTTCTCGCATGGCTGGTGCTCGCTCTCGGCGGTGCGCTGTTCGTGGGCAACCTGCTCGCGGTCATCAAGCCGCCGGAAGTGGCGCGGGCCGAGACCGACCTGGCGAAGGCACCCGTGGCGCGCAGCATCGCGATGTCACTGGTCGGCCTGGTCGCCGCCGTGTGGGCTGTCGCCAGCCTCCTGCAGTAGGCAACAACGCTTCTGCGCGCAACCCCCTCTGTACTGTCGGGGCATGGCATTCGGTCAACCCTCCGGTCCTCCCGCGTCTGCGAAGCAGGTGAAGGAACTCCTCGAGTTGCTGGTGGCGGCCGGTCACGCTGACTTCAAGGACGCGCGCGGCCCATTGGGCTTCACGCAACGCCAGGCAAGCGGCAAGTTCACCCGCGACGAGGCCGACGAATTCATCACCCGTCTCCAGGAAGAGGCCGAGCTCGCCGAAGCCACCGGGCAGGCACCCGAGCCTGCACCACCCACCGTGTCCTCCCGGCAGAAGCCCGCGACCCGGCCGGCGGCATCGCGTTCGCTCGCAAAGGTGCCCTCCGAGGAACTGGCGGCGGAACTGCAACGGCGCGGCTGGGCGGTGGTGCAGCCGTAGCCACCCGGGCCGCCCGCGTCAGCGAAGGGCGGCACCCATCCGGGTGATGATCTCCTCGAGCACTGCGGGTGAGGTCGCGAAGTTCAGCCGCACGTGCCCCTCGCCGCCCGGGCCGAACCCGGTTCCCTCGCTCGTCTCCACACCGGCTGCGCGGAAGGCTGCGTAGGGGTCGGCGGCAATCGCCGTGTCCCGGCAGTCGAGCCATGCGAGGTACGTGGCATCGGGACGGTGGACCCGCACCCCGGGGAGATGTTCCCGGACCAGGTCGAGGGTGAGGTCGCGCATGTACTCGAGGTGGGCGACCACGTCGTCCAGCCAGCCACCGGCCAGTGTCCATGCTGCCCACGCGGCCTCGGACCCCA
Organism: uncultured Bifidobacterium sp.; assembly: GCA_964466765.1. Taxonomy (GTDB): domain Bacteria; phylum Actinomycetota; class Acidimicrobiia; order Acidimicrobiales; family Ilumatobacteraceae; genus UBA2093. The sequence continues at coordinate 2,028 of CAYXRQ010000121.1, forward strand.
TGATGTTGGTGGCACCGAAGAGATGGTCGGGGAGCCGTGCCCACCCGGCCTCGACCTGTTCGGCGTCGCAGTGCGTGACTGCATAGCGGAGCCCTGCCAGGTTGAACGATTTCGATGCGGACGTCACGGTCACGGTGCGGCCCGCGGCCGCGGGGACCGTTGCCATGGGCACGTGCGTGCGGCCGTCGTGCACGAGGTCAGCGTGGATCTCGTCGCTGATGATGACGAGCCCGCGCCGCGCCGCGATGCCGGCGAGGTGCTCCAGCTCGGCGCGCGTGAACACGTGGCCGGTGGGGTTCTGCGGGTTGCACAGGATCATCACCCGCGCCGGCTCGCGCAAGAGGAGGTCATCCAGTGCGTCGTGGTCAAACGAGACCGAACCGTCCTCGATGCGGGCCGGCACCGGAACCATGCGGCACCCGGTCTGTTCGATCGCCGAGAAGAACGGCGGGTACGCCGGCACGTGCACGACCACGCCGTCACCCGGCGAGGTGACCGCGTGCAGCACCGCCTGGACGGCCTGCACAACGTCGTTCCACTCGCGGATGCGGTCCGTGTCCGGCGCCCAGCCGTGGCGGTGCTCCATGTGGTGCACGAACGCACCGACCGCACGGGTGCGGTTCTTCTCGTCACGGGTGGGGTACCCCAGGTCGCCCAGGTTCAGCACCGACTGCAGGTGCGCAGTGATCTCAGGTGCCGGTCGGTAGTCCATGTCCGCCACCCAGGCAGGCAGCAGGGGAGCGTGCTTGCGCCACTTGTTGCCGGTCTTTGATTCCAGCCACGCGCGGTCGAGCGACCCGAAGTCGTGCGGTCCGGCGCGGTCGCTCATGTCAACACCATATTCAGCGGGATTCACCCGGCGCTGAACGCGTGAGGCAGTGGAGCGGGTGACGGGAATCGAACCCGCATTCTCAGCTTGGGAAGCTGATGTTCTGCCATTGAACTACACCCGCGGGTGAACCTGAATGTTACCAACCGCCGGGTTTGGGCCCCACAGGCATCCCGGCCGCAGATGTGAGGGTCCGTTACTCGGGAAGCCGGCAGGCCGCGGGTCAATCTTGTCTCTGGAAGATCCGACGTGAGCATCGGACGCACAGGAGGCAACCGTGATGAGACTGACCAAGACTGCGCACAGGACGATCATGAGTGCCGTGCTCGTGGTGATTGTCGCATCGTGCGGCGGTGGGACGGCCGACACCGACACGAGCGTGGGGGACCCTGCTGCGGAGCAGGCATCGTACGAGAGGTTCGACAGGCCTTTCCACAAGTCGACTGCCAGTGAGTACTACGCCGCCCTGTACGGCGGACTGCTGGAGACCGGCGCGGACGGCACGCGGCAGATCGACACTCTCGTCGGCGGGTTTGCCGCGGACTCAACTGAGTTTCATCTGCTTCAGCAGGACCCCGGTCTCGACCTCGGCCGGTTCATGGGTGTGGACTCGAGAGAAGGTGTTGACGCAAAGATCAACCGCTGGTTCGACAGATACGTGGACGGACAGAGCGTCGTGTACATCTCCGCAGCGCTCGTTGCGTTCGACACGCACGAGCACGCTGTCACGGCAGTGAGAGCGGACCTGGAGAAAGACGGGCAAGAGGCACGCGAGACGCAGGCGAACGGCGGCACCGAGTGGCTGACGGCGTTCCAGGAGAACGGCGAGGGTGTGACGTACCTATTCTGGGTCCCCAAGGACGAGGGCCTCATCGTGAGCATGGTGTGCGTCCGGCAGATCGTGCGCACCGAGTCGTCGGTCTGCGACTCCGGCGTCCTGCGCGGAATTGCCACCACTGTCATTGGTCGTCTCCCCGCTGCGGGAAGCCGGAATATCCCACCGGGGCAGTTCGGACCTACTGTGATCCCGCCCGGTCTGACTCCCCTGGTCGCTCACGAGTTCGATGCGGACCATCTTGCGGAGTCGTACCTCGATTCCGAGGGCACGTTGAGGGCCACGTGGGGAGAGCAGCCGCCGGCCGGCACGTTCCCGTTCACCGGCAGGTCCACTTCGTACGGGTTCGGCAATCCTGTTGCTGGCGGGGCCCCGATGTATGTGCGGATCGACGAGATTCCTGTCGGCGACACGGACGCAGCCGTCACGTTCAGTTCGACGATCTGTATCGAACCGGACGACTCGAAGAACGAGTACTGCGGCCGTGAGACGCGCCACGAGGCAAGCGGCTCTTTCCACGGCGGGGTCACCGCGGTGGACACTTTCGACACATTGCAGGCCAAGCCGCGCCAGGTGCGGGGCCACTTCGCGGTGGGGGGCAGTTTCGTTGATGCCCGTTGCTCCCGGGCACTGTGGTGGTTCGAAGACAAACTGACCGACGACGAGGTCTCTGTCTGCACCGAGAGGATGCTGGCCCTGGTGCGTCCTGCCGGCGGGTCCTGACGCTCCGGGACCGAAATCGGGAGGTGCTCCCTTAGAGCCCGGGAGTAGGGTTTCCCCCGTGATTCTCTCCGACCGTGACCTGCGCACCGAGATTGCCGCGGGCCGCATCATCATCGAGCCGTTCGACGAGTCCTGCGTCCAGCCGTCCTCGATTGACGTGAAGGTGTCGAACCTGTTCCGCGTGTTCCGCAACCACACGGCCGCCGTGCTGGACGTGAAGCAGGACCTCACCGGGCTCACCGAGCTGGTGGAGGTGCCCGAGGGCGAGGCGTTCATGCTGCACCCCGGTGAGTTCGCCCTCGGCAGCACGCTGGAGCGCGTCGCGGTTCCGAACGACCTGGTGGCCCGCGTGGAGGGCAAGAGCTCGCTCGGCCGCCTCGGTCTCGTCATCCACTCCACCGCCGGCTTCATCGATGCCGGCTTCGACGGTCATGTCACGCTCGAGCTGGCGAACCTGGCGAACCTGCCGATCACCCTGTACCCCGGGATGAAGATCGGCCAGATCAGCTTCATCAAGATGACATCGCCCGCGGAGAACCCCTACGGCTCCGGCGCGAAGGGCTCCAAGTACCAGGGCCAGCGCGGGCCGACACCC
>CAYXRQ010000122.1:0-4964 GCA_964466765.1 uncultured Bifidobacterium sp.
CGCACCGTGATGCCCCATCCGAACTTCGACACCTGGTTGCGGGCCTCCGCCTCTGTGAGACCGGCGAGCTGCGGCACGGGGTTCTTCGGGTTGAGCACCGTGAAGTAGGCACCTGTTGCACCGCCGCCGGCGACCAGCAGCGCGAGCGTCGCCACCAGGATGCGCACGCCCCAGCGGCGCTTGCGCGGGCGTGGCGCGGGCTCGGTCGGGTCCTCCGCGGAGAGTCGCTGCAGCTGTTCGATGTCGAGCGTGACAGGCCCCGTCTCGTCGCCGCCGATGACGAGCGGGGTGCCACCGGACGGGTCGGGTGTGCGTGCGGTGCCGCGGGGGTTCGTGATGTCCGCCTCGCCGATGTTCGGCGTGGTGCGGATGAGGATCGGCCCGCTCGGCGCGTCGTTCGCGACCGGTTCCACACCCGAGAGGTCCGGGCGCGGGACGGGCTGCGACGGATCGGACTGTGCGACCTCCTCGTCGAAGAGGCCGGTGCCGACGATGTCGATCGGCGTGGGGCGCGGGAGCTTCTCCGCGGCAGCGACGAGTGCCTGGCCGAACTCGCGTGCCGTGTAGCGCTCCCCCGCACTCGGCCTGCCCGCTCGCTCGAGCACCGCGGCGAGCGCGCCGAAGTCGGCACTCACCGGCAGCAACTTCTCCATCCGCGCTGCGAACGCGGCGGCTGCAGTGTCGGCGGCGAACGGGTTCTCGCCCGTCATCGCCTCCACCAGGACGAGGGCCAGCGAGTAGATGTCGGACGAGGCCGTCCGCGGGCTGCCGTCGGCCAGCTCGGGGGCGCTGAACAGGGCCTGGTCGAGGGTCAGGGAGTCGACCGGGCGCAGCGGGGCCCCGAAACCGACGATCCGGACCCGCCGGTCCAGGCCGAACACGAGCCTGCTGGGGCGGATGTCCCCGTGGACGACCCCCTGCTTGGCGGCCGCATCGAGCGCCCGGCAGACATCCACGCCCACGATGAGGGCCTGGCTGGGGCTCAGCCGGCGGCCGCGGTCGAGGAACTCCCGCAGGGACCCCCCGGCGAGGCGCTCGGCGACCGTGTACACGTACCGCTCGCCGTCGAGGGTGGCGTCTCCGTGGTCATAGACCGTCTCGATGCAGGGATGGCTGAGGCTCTCCGCCACGGCGCACTGCGCCTCGAACACCGCGAGGGCATCCGTGGACGTGGTGGAGCCGAGGAGCGGGTCGACCAAGCGGGACAGGGGGGCGATGCGCACCGACACCAGCTGCGTGGACGACAGGTCGGTGGCGTCGAACTGCATGGCGCCGGCGTTCGCGAGGGTTGCCTCCGAGCGGAGATCCCCGATCAGGTACCGCCCGCCGAGGACGGTCCCTGGCATGTGTGCTGCGTCCCTCATGACCCGAAAGAACCTACAAGGTGACCCATGCCGGGGTGTGGCGAGGGCCCCGGACTGGGAGAATGGGGGTGTGAGAACCCCCAAGAACAAGCAAAATCTCATCGTTTCCGTGGGGGTCGGGATTGGTCTCGTGCTGATCCTGATGGGCGTGAACTCGGCCACCACGGGCAGGGAGGCGCAGCGCATTCCCGACGTGATCGAGAGCATCAACCCGGGCCCGGGCGATGAGGTGCTGCGCCAGAGCCAGGTGTTCGTGGACCTGGCGGACGGCTACAACGCGGTGCTCGTGATCGACGGCATCGAACTGCCGGTCACGCGCCTTGACGAGATCTCGCAGGGGGGCAACCCCCGACCCGGCGCGCAGGTCGACATCCCGCCCACCGCGATCTACGACCCGGGCAACTTCACCATCAGTTACCTGCCCCAGGAGGGCGCCCCCATCGAGGAGTTCAGCCAGGGCCTGCACACGGGCAAGGTGTGGTACTGGAAGATCACCGATGACCGCTCGAAGGCGAAGTCGTTCTCGTGGGAGTTCTCCGCGAACTAGCCCGCCAACCTGCGGGCCTGCCCGACCGTCGCCTCAGGCGGGCAGTTCCCCCGTGCGCAGCAGGTTCTCGAATCCCGCCTCGTCGAGGATGGCGATGCCCAGTTGCTCCGCCTTGGCGAGTTTGCTGGCCCCGGGTTCCGTCCCGACGACCACGGCGAAGGTCTTGGCGCTGACGCTCCCGGGGCTCTTGCCGCCGCGGGCCTTGATCGCCTGTTCCGCGCCCTCCCGAGAGAAACCGGCCAGGGTCCCCGTGACCACCACCGCCTTGCCGGCTAGCACCTGCGGCTCCGTGCTCACCTCGACACGGCCGAAGTCGACACCGGCAGTCCTGAGCTTGTCGATGATCGCCGAGTTCTCCGGGACTGCGAACTAGGACACGATCGACGCGGCAATGACTGTGCCGACGCCGTCGACGGCAGACAACTCGTCGGCTGATGCGGCAGCAATCGCATCGAGCGTGCCGAAGTGCGCGGCGAGAGCCTCACTGGCAGCCGGGCCGAGGTGCTTCACCCCGAGTGCGGTGAGAAGTTTCGGCAACGGGCGCGTGCGCGACTTCTGGATGCCGTCGACGAGGTTCTGCGCCCCCTTCTCGGCGAATCCGTCCAGCTCGAGAAGTTGCTCCACCGTGAGCGAGTAGAGATCACCCGCGTCACCGACTAGCCCGGCATCCGAGAGCGCGAACACCGTGCGCTCGCCGAGGCCCTCGATGTCCATGGCACCACGCGACGCGAAGTAGATGATGCGCTGGTCGCGCTGGAACGGGCACGACGGCTCCACGCAGCGCGTGTCGGCGACGTCCTCTTCCTTCACGAGCGTGCTGCCGATGGGGCACGGGCACGTCGAAGGGAACACCCACGGATTCGTCCCCGCCGGACGCAGCGCGAGCACGGGGCCGACCACCTCCGGGATGACGTCACCGGCCTTGCGCACGACCACGGTGTCGCCGGGGCGCACGTCCTTCAGGGCCACCTGGTCCCGATTGTGCAGAGTGGCCATGGAGACGGTCGAGCCGCCGACGAAGACGGGCTCGAGAACCGCGAACGGCGTGGTGCGGCCCGTGCGCCCCACCGACACCTGGATGTCGAGGAGAACGGTGTTGCGCTCCTCGGGCGGGAACTTGAAGGCGATCGCCCACCGCGGGGCCCGCGCGGTGAACCCAAGCCGCTCGCGCTGGTCGAGGTCATCCACCTTCACCACCACGCCGTCGATCTCGTAGGGCAGGTCGTGGCGGTGCTCGCGCCAGTGGCGGCAGAAGGCGGCGACCCCCTCGAGCGAGTCGACCACGGTGATCTCCGGGTTCACGGGGAAACCGAGGGCGGAGAGCAGGTCGAGCGTCTCCCGGTGGCCCGTGAACTGCGGCCCGCCGACAACCTCGCCCAGCTGGTACGCCCACATGGAGAGGTCGCGCGAGGCGGTGACCGACGGGTCCTTCTGGCGCAGGCTCCCCGCCCCGGCGTTGCGCGGGTTGACGGGCACCGCGACAGGTGCGCGGCCCGCCGCCGCACGCTCGACGTTCTCGGCCTCCTTCTCGGCCTTCAGCCGGAGGAACGCGTCGGTGGACATGAAGATCTCGCCTCGGACCTCCAGCACCTCCGGCACGACCGTCCCCTTCGGCGCCTTCCGGGCCGGCTCGAGCTTCTTCGGCAGTGACGCGATCGTGGACACGTTGAGAGTCACGTCCTCGCCGACGCGGCCGTCTCCTCGAGTGGCGGCCTGCACCAGGACACCGTTCTCGTAGCGGATGCTGATGGCGAGTCCGTCGATCTTCAGTTCGCACACGTAGCGCACCGGCTCGCCGGGGAGACCCTTCGCCACCCGCTCGCCCCATGCCGACAGCTCGTCCTCGTCCATGGCATTGTCGAGGCTGGTCATGGGCACGCGGTGCACGACGGGGTCGAACGTGGTGACGGCGGGCGCCCCCACGCGGGAGGATGGCGACTCATCATCGGCGAGTTCGGGGTGCTCCGCCTCGAGCGCGCGCAGTTCGGCGACCAGTGCGTCGTACTCGGCGTCACTGATGACGGGAGAGTCCTCGCCGTGGTAGGCCTGGTTGTGACGCGAGATCTGGTCGCGGAGCGCCGCAACCCGGGCCTTGGGGGAAGGTGCGCGCGCCATCGCCCAATCCTACCGAGGGCGTGAATCCGTGCCGGTGGGTCGCGGCCTAGGACCCGAGGGTGAGCAGCGAGGCGGTCGCCTGGTCGGCAATCCTCGAGGCCAGGTCACGCGTGTGCGAGAACACGCGCTCGGCAACGGTCACGCTGTGCGCGTCGAGCCCGCACGCAGGGGTCACGAAGCTGTTGCGCCGCACGAGCAGCGGGTCGACCCCCTGCTTGACGAGCGCGCACATCACCGCCGCGAGGTTCTTCCACGAGCGGTCCGGCGTCGCGGCGATCGGACCGTCGGTGCGGATTGCGCCCCATGCGACGTGACCGCCCATCTCCAGGTGCTCGGCGATGCGCGGGGTGGCGGCGCTCATCGCGGCCATCTGCTCCTCGTCGGATGCCGCCGGCACCGGGACCGAGATGATGTTCGCCCCGATGGAGAGGAGCGCGAGCCAGTCCGTCTCGGCGCAGCTGTGGACTCCCGACACGTTGGACGGGTCGACGGCAGCGAGCGCACCGGACACGAAGTCGAGGACCTCGTCGGGCGGGACGGGAAAGTCGGGGACGAGCGCGTCGTGCAGCAGCGGCTCGTCGAACACCACTATCTGCGTCGTGCCGGGCATCGCCCGCGCGACCTCGTCCTGCAGCGCGCGCACGTGGCACCGCACGGCCTGCTGGGCGAGCGGAGCGGCCACCTCCACCGCGAGGCCGGACCTCACGAGCGCGAACCCGAGCGTGAGCGGGCCGACGAACTGCCACTTCACGAGCGCGGGAAGGTCCGCCCGGCCCCGTGCACTCTCGAGGAACGCGGCGAAACCCACGTAGCTGTCACCCGAGAGATCCGTGACGACCTCGCCGGCGAGGTCGAGCGCGTCCCGGTCGACGGCGATTCCCCCGTACTGGCCCGAGGTGATGCCCTCGATCCCGGCCAGGCCCTGCGGGATCATCATC
>CAYXRQ010000123.1:0-4961 GCA_964466765.1 uncultured Bifidobacterium sp.
CACCGGCTTCGTTCCGTGGTGCCCGGACTACCCCAGCACCGAGACGCTGGAGCTATTCGCCCGGCACGTCATGCCGAACTTCCGCTGAGCCGCCGGGTCAGGCCGAGTAGTAGCGGAAGATGACCTCGGCAATGCAGGAGGGTTTCGCCGCGCCCTCGCACTCGAAGGTCGTCTCCAGGGTCACCTGGGCGCCGCCGGCCACGTCATCGACCGCCAGCACCTTCACGCCCGCGCGCAGGCGCGAACCGACGGGCACCGGCGACATGAAGCGGACCTTGTTCGCCCCGTAGTTCACGCCCATGGCGATCCCGCCCACGGAGAACACCTGGGGCAGCAGCACCGGCCCGAGCGACAGGGTGAGGTAGCCGTGCGCGATAGGCCCCCCGAAGGGACCCGCCTTCGCCTTCTCCACGTCGATGTGGATCCACTGGTGGTCGCCGGTCGCGTCGGCGAAGAGGTTCACCCGCTCCTGGTCGATCGTCATGTACTCGGAGTACCCGATGTGCTCGCCGATGAGGCCCTTGAGTGCCTCGATGCTCTCGATGTGTCGTGCCATCGCGCCAGTGTGGCACACGGCCGGGCCGTGCGGGTCAGCGGAACCAGCGGGCCGCGTGGGTGCGCGACATCGGGTGCAGCAGCAGTGCGACCAGTGCCGCCTCGAACAGGAACGAGACGAGGTTGCGCTGGGTGATCACCCACGAGAGAGGCAGACCTGTCTCATGCTGGAACTTGAGCAGCGCCCTGAGGGCGATGGGGGAGAGCGAAGCCGCGATCGCCAGTTGCCAGCCGAGCTTCCGCCCGTTGGCCATGAGGAGTCCAGCCGCCACGTACGACAGGCAGGCGAACGGCGCGATCACGCCGCCTATCCCCCCGTACCAGCGCCAGATCCCGTAGATGTCGCTGCGGTCGATCCAGTCGAGGATGGCGAACGCCCCGTTGATGTAGAGCAGCCATGTCGCGACCTGGAGCGTCTGGGGGAGCATCTGGTCGAACCACTTGCGCCAGTCCAGGCTCCGGAGAGGGTTCTGAGCCATGACGAGAGTGTGCCATGCCGGCGAGGGCCGGGGAAGGCTCCGTCCGGTGGGGTGCCCCGGCCGTGATACGACATGGGCATGGCTGACGTTCTTTCGCTCCACGCACAGGCACAACCGGACAAGCCCGCGGTCGTCGACGACCGTCCGGGACATGCACCGATCATCGTGGGCTTCCGCGAACTGAACGAGCGCGCGAACCGTCTTGCCAACGTGCTCTCCGGGATGGGCGTTGCCGCGCCCGACTCGAAGGTGGTGTGGTGCGGCCAGAACTCGCTCGGGATCGTGACCATGGTGAACGCCGCCCGGAAGCTCGGCGTCACGGCGGTGCCGCTCAACTACAGACTGTCGGATGACGAGGCCGCCTACGTGACGGACCACTGCGATGCCACAGTCGTGTACGTGGACGCCGAGTTTGCCGGCACGTTCGAGCGCATCAGGCCCCACATCCCCAAGGTCACCAACATCCTCGTGTTCGACGGCGCCGCCCCCGCAGGGATGGAGTCAGCCGACGAACTGATGGCTGCCGCACCTGCATCCGAGCCGGGCGTGCCCGAGGGCACCGAGCCCGGTGCGACCATGATCTACACGAGCGGCACCACGGGCAAGCCGAAGGGCGCCTTCCGTTCCGGGTCTTCGAGCGACGAGGCGAAGGCGACGGGGGCCGCACTCCTGGCCCACATCGGGTACACGCCCGACGACGTGTACCTCACCACCGGACCGCTGTACCACAGCGGACCCGGCGGGTTCATGAACACCGCCCAGGCGATGGGACAGACGGTCGTCGTGCAGCGCAAGTTCGACCCGGAGGACTGGCTGCGGCTCGTGAGCACGTACGGGGTGTCGAGCACGTTCAGCGCCCCGACCCCGATCAGGATGATCTGCAACCTGCCCGACGACGTGAAGGCGCGCTACGACGTGTCATCCATGCGGCGCATGATCGCGAACGCCGCTCCCTGGAGCTTCACACTGAAGAAGATGTACCTGCGGGACTTCCCGGTGGAGTCCCTGTTCGAGGTGTACGGAAGCACCGAGCTCGGGGTGAACTGCGTCCTCCGCCCTGAGGACCAGCTGCGCAAGCCGGGATCGTGCGGGAAGCCGGCCCCCGGGGTGGAGATCCGCTTGTTCGACGACGACGGCAACGAGGTCACGGGAACCGGTCCGGACTGCACCGGCGAGCTGTTCGTGCGCAGTGCGTCCGTGTTCGCGGACTACTACAAGCAGCACGACAAGTTCCTGGCCGACCGCCGGGAGGGCTTCCAGACTGTGGGAGACATCGCGTACAGGGACGACGAGGGGTACTTCTACATCTGCGACCGCAAGAAGGACATGATCATCTCGGGCGGCATGAACATCTACCCGGCTGAAATCGAGGCCTGCCTGGAGAATCACGATGACATCTACGAGTCGGCGGTCTTCGGCATCCCCAGCGAAGAATGGGGCGAGACGGTCCATGCTGTCGTCGTCCGTCGCCCCGGTTCCTCCCTCACGGACGCCGACGTCATCGAGCATGCCCGTGCGAACCTGGCCAACTACAAGATCCCCCGGTCCGTGTCGTGGCTGGATGAGCTGCCGAAGACGGGCTCCGGGAAGATCCTGAAGCGCGAACTGCGTGCCCCGTTCTGGGCCGGCCGCGACAGCAAGGTGTGACCCCTCTCGCCCGGCTTGTCGCGACCGTGGTCGTCCATCACCTAGGTTGAGAGGGTGCGCAGCGGATTCGTCACTCTTGTCGGCAGGCCGAACGTCGGCAAGTCGTCGTTGGTGAACGCGATCTGCGGGCAGAAGGTCAGCATCATCTCCAACAAGCCCCAGACCACGCGGACACGCGTGCGCGGCGTGTACCACGGCGAGGGGACGCAGATCGTGTTCGTGGACACGCCGGGCATCCACAAGCCGGTCACCGCTCTGGGCGAGCGGGTGAACGCCACTGCGCTCGACTGCATCAACGACGTCGAAGTGGTGTGCCTCATCATCGACGCCACGAAGGCGTTCGGGCGGGGTGACCAGTGGGTCGCGAACAACGTGGACATGGCGAACGCCTTCGTCGTGGTCAACAAGATCGACAAGGCCAAACCCGAGATGGTCCTGCAGCAACTGAACGCCGTGTCATCGCTGGGTGCTGCCGCCTATTTCCCCGTGTCGGCATCCACGGGTGAGGGTCTGGACGTTCTGCTGGCCGCTCTCGTGGAGCGGATGCCCGAGGGCCCGGCGTACTACCCCGAGGAGATGGTCTCGGACACCGACGAGCACGCGTGGGTCGCGGAGCTGGTGCGCGAGCAGTTGCTCGCGGTGCTGAAGGACGAACTGCCGTACTCGGTCGCCACGCAGGTGACGGAGTGGGAGTGGCCGAAGATCCGGTGCGAGATCCTCGTGGAGAGGGACAGCCAGAAGGGGATGGTCATCGGTCGCGGCGGGGAGCTCCTGAAGCACGTCGGCCAGGAGGTCCGCAAGCAGCTGCCGAAGGGTGCGTACCTGGAGCTGCACGTGACGGTGGAGAAGGACTGGCAGCAACGGCCCGACCGTCTGGAGCGCCTGGGTTACTGACTCAGTGGCCTGCGATAGCGCGGAGGAAGGTGAGGGCAGTCTGCTGGTCTTCGGTCCGCCGCATCGGCGGAAGTGCTCTGAACAGGTCCGTTCCGTACTCGCGCGTCACGATGCGGTCGTCCAGCAGGGCAACCATCCCGGTGTCGGTGGACCGACGCACGAGGCGTCCGGCGGCCTGAGCGAGGTCTGTTGCACACATGACGACGTCCAGGTCGCGGAACGACGTCCTTCCGATGAGGTTCTTTCGCGCCTTCAGGACAGGGTCAGTGGGAATTGGGAACGGCAATTTGTCTACGATCACGAGGGAGAGTGTGCGGCCGGGAACGTCCACCCCTTGAAAGAAGGTCCTCGTCGCGAAGAGCGAGGTCGCCTCGTCGGCTGAGAATTGCTCTGCCAACCGGGCGGCCGACCCTTCTCCCTGCATCAGGACGGGAATGTCGCTGTGTCTGCGGCAGTGCTCGGCCGCCGACCTCATGGCTGCAAGAGACGTGAAGAGCGCAAGGGTACGGCCGCCCGCAGCCTCCATGAGTCGAAGCACGTTTCCGTTCACGGCTGCGGTGCGGTCCCCGGACTCGGGAAGGCCGCGCGCCACGTAGAAGAGGGTGTTCTTCTCATAGTCGAAGGGGCTCTCCACTGTCTCCTGCCGGACGTTTCGCGACGGGATGGCGAGCCGTTCGATGATGTTCGTGGGAATCGTCGCGCTCGTCAGGACGGAACTGCACACCGGCCACAGGTTGTCACGCAGGAATGAGCCTACGTTGATCGGTGTAGCGCACAGCTGCCGACGGCGTTGGTTCGTGCGCAGGTACCGCACGTACGTGTCATCGTCGCCGAGGAGGGTGGTGATGGAAGCCTCGAGCGACATGATGCGGCGCAACAGCCGCAGCGCGCGACTCTGGGCAGTGGGGTTCTTGCTGGCGACTGTCTCCACCGCCGATCCGAGCCTGGACAGTTCCTGACGGACTTCGCCGAGCACCCGGGACAGTTTCTGGGGCATGCCGTTGGGCAGATCGTCGGAACCCAGGCTCTGGATCGCGTCATCAAGTTGGGAGGCCAATGCAAAGAGCGCACGGGGGCCAGTTGCTTTGTCGAAGAAAAGGGTGGCAGTGCGCATGAACCGCTTCAGTGTCTCGCCGTCGAGTTCCACGGTGAATGCCTCGCTGACGGCGTTCTCGAACTCGTGTGCCTCGTCGATGACGAGCAGTTCATGCGGTGGTATGACGGCTCCCGGTTCAGCGGTCGCGATGGCCATGGCGAGGAGACTGTGGTTCACCACCACCACAGTTGCGTCGCGAGCCGCGTCCCTCGCGCGTTCTGCATGACAGTCGTCCCCGCGTGGGCACGATCTCTTGCCGGGGCACTCGTCCGTCCCGGCAGACAGCTGGC
>CAYXRQ010000124.1:0-2489 GCA_964466765.1 uncultured Bifidobacterium sp.
CCTTCTCGGTCGACATCGTCCTGCACTGGGGTGCCGGTGCGTACGTCGTCGGCGAGGAGACCGCGCTCATCGAGTCCCTCGAGGGGAACCGCGGCATGCCGCGACTGAAGCCCCCGTACTTCCCCGCAGCGATCGGTCTCTACGGCCAGCCGACAATCGTCAACAACGTGGAGACGCTGGCGAACCTGCCGTGGCTCATGGTGAACGGCGCGGAGGCCTACACCGCCATCGGCACGCCCACCTCGCCGGGCACGCGCATGGTCGCGGTGTCGGGCCACGTGAAGCGCCCCGGTGTGTACGAGATCGTCAACGGCACCACCACGTTCCGTGACCTGCTCTTCGGCGAGGAGTTCTGCGGTGGCATGCGCGACGGGCGCACGCTCAAGGCGTTCGTGCCCGGCGGTGGCTCCGCGCCCTGGTTCCTGCCGGACCAACTGGACCTGCCGTTCGAGGCCAGCCAGGTCGGCCCCGCCGGCTCGATGCTCGGGTCAGGCGCCGTGATGGTCATGGACGACACCACGGACATCCCGAAGGCCGCGCTCACGCTCACGCGTTTCTACGCGCACGAGTCGTGCGGCAAGTGCACGCCCTGCCGCGAGGGTGGCACGTGGCTGGAGCGCATCCTCAGCCGCATCGTGGACGGAAAGGGCACCGACGCCGATCTCGACCAGTTGATGGAGGTCGGCCAGTCGATCTGTCCGGGTGCGTTCCCGCACGCCTCCAGCGACCGGCTCGGCATCAGCGCCGTGCCGTTCCCCTACCGGATGAACACGATCTGCTTCGTCGGGCCGTCAGCCTTCGCGCCGGTCCATTCCGCCCTCACCCTCTTCCGCGAGGAGTTCGAGGCGCGCGTGACGAGGCGCATCCACATCCCCGTGACAGCAGCCGGAGCCGCACAGTGAGCACCACCGAGACGAATGCCGAGGACATGCCCGAGGTGCCGGTGGACCCGAACGCCGTGAGCATCACGATCAACGGCCGCACGGTCGCCGCGCGCAAGGGCGAGCTCATCATCGCTGCCGCCGACCGTGAGGGCGAGTACATCCCGCGCTTCTGCTACCACCCGCGCATGAGCAGCGTCGGCATGTGCCGCCAGTGCATGGTGGAGGTGGAGGGCCCGCGCGGGCCGATGATGGTCGTGTCGTGCATGACCCCCGTGGCCGACGGCCAGGTCGTGCGCACAGAGACGGAGCAGGTCAAGCGCGCGCAGGAGGGGATGATCGAGCTGCTCCTCGCGAACCATCCTCTCGACTGCCCCGTCTGTGACAAGGGCGGCGAGTGCCCGCTGCAGGACCAGGCGTTCAGCCACGGCCCGGGCGAGAGCCGATTCGTGGAGGAGAAGCGCCACTACGAGAAGCCCATCCCGATCAGCGACCTCGTGTTCCTCGACCGCGAGCGCTGCATCCTCTGCGACCGCTGCACGCGCTTCGCGCGCGAGGTCGCAGGTGACCCGCTCATCAGCTTCACCCAGCGCGGGAACAACACCCAGGTGATGACCTTCCCCGACGAGCCGTTCGCCTCCTACTTCTCCGGCAACACCGTGCAGATCTGCCCGGTCGGTGCGCTCACCGCCCAGCCCTACCGTTTCAAGGCACGTCCGTGGGACCTCGAGCAGCGCGAGAGCACCTGCACCACCTGCAGCGTGGGCTGCCGCACCGTGGTGCAGTCGAGCCGCGACGAGCTGGTCCGCTACCAGGGCGTCGACAGCGACCCCGTCAACTGGGGCTGGATGTGCGACCGCGGCCGCTTCAACTTCCAGTCGGTGAACTCCGAGGACCGTCTCGACACGCCGCTCATGCGCCGGGACGGCGGGCTCACGGCCACCTCGTGGTCCGCCGCGCTCGATGCGGTCGCGCGCGAGATGCGGTCCGGCGGCACAGTCGCCGTCCTCGGCGGTGCCCGCGGCACGAACGAGGACGCGTTCATGTGGGGCCTCCTCGCGGACGCCGTGGGGAGCACCATGCGCGACGCACAGATGGACGACGGTCTCCCCGCATCCGTCCTCTCGCTTCCCCAGGCCACCATCGACTCCGCGTGCGCGGCCGGCACCGTCGTGCTCCTCGCCCCGGACCTCAAGGAGGAACTGCCCGTCCTCCACATCCGCCTCCGTGACGCGGCGACGAAGCGGGGCCTGCGCATCATCGAGATCGCCAGCCACGACACCGGGCTCACCGGACACGCGTGGCGCTCCGTGCGCTGCGAGCCCGGGTCGCAGCCGGAGGCCGTGCGCTCGGTCCTCGCCGACCCGGAGATGGCTGCGCAGCTGGCCGGCGGGAGCGTCGTCGTCGTCGCCGGCCGTGCGAACCTGGCCGAGTCCGCCGTGACCACTGTGTCCGCGCTCGATGTCCTCCTGTCCGCCGTTCCCGCCGCGACCGTGCTCCCGGTTCTGCGCCGCGGCAACGTGCGCGGCGCGCTCGGTCTCGGTCTCGCCCCTGCGGAGGGTGGCGACACTGCCGCCGTGCTCGAGGCGGCGGCCAACGGGAAGGTCG
>CAYXRQ010000124.1:2589-4954 GCA_964466765.1 uncultured Bifidobacterium sp.
GCGGAGGGTGGCGACACTGCCGCCGTGCTCGAGGCGGCGGCCAACGGGAAGGTCGCGTGCCTGGTGCTCCTCGGGGCCGACCCGCTCAGCGACGTCGCCGATGCGGACCTCGCCCGCCGGGGCATCGCCGGTGCGCGCTTCGTCGTCGCACTCGACACCTTCATGACGCAGTCAGCCGCACACGCGGACGTCGTGCTGCCGGCGGCGGCGTACGGCGAGAAGGACGGAACCACCACGAACCTGGAGGGACGGGTGTCGAACGTGGTCCAGAAGATCACGCCGCGGGGCACCTCACGGGCGGACTGGATGGTGGCGGCCGAGCTGCTCCATCTCCTCGGGAAGGACAGCGGCGTCGCCACGCTCGCCGACGTGCAGCGGTTGATGACCGCGCGGTTTCCCGCGTTCGGCGCCGCGGCGGCCTCGGTCGAGGTGCGCCGCAACGGTGTCGTCGTCGCGCCGGCAGGCACCCGCCAGCCGGCACCCGCAGTCACCGTCGCGCCGCGCAGCTCGTACGACTTCCGTCTCGTCGTCTCGCGCAAGCTCTACGACCGCGCCATGGGGACCGCGAAGAGCCCCTCCATGGTGAACCTCGCGCCGGGTGCGGCGGTCCTCGTCCACCCTCTCGACGCCGAGCGTGTCGGTGCGCGTGACGGCGCGAACGTGAAGGTGTCGAACGCCCACTCTTCCCTCGTCCTCCCGGTCGTTGCCTCCGGGTCGGTCCCGCGCGGGACCGCGGTGGTGCCCTTCAACCAGCCCGGGGCCGACGTGCGCGAGCTCATCCGGCGCGGCGAGCCCGTCACCGACGTGAGGATCGAGAGCGTCTGATGGGCCCGATCCTCGCCATCGACCCGCTCCTCGAGGGCAAGCTGCTGTGGACGCCGCTGCTGATCGTGCTGCTGAAGGTCCTCGTGGTGTTCGTGGTCGGCCTCGTCGCCACGATGCTCATGGTCTGGTTCGAGCGCAAGGTGATCGCCGGCATGCAGAACCGCGTGGGTCCGAACAAGGCGGGCCCGTTCGGCCTGCTCCAGACGCTCGCTGACGGCACGAAACTGTTCCTCAAGGAGGACCTGATCCCCGACAAGGCCGACAGGTTCGTGTTCAAGCTCGCCCCGTACCTCGCGTTCGTCCCCGCGTTCCTCGCCTTCGCGATCATCCCCCTCGGCGGCGACTACCGCAACGGCAACGGCGGCATGGTCGAGCTGTTCGGCCACCAGACGCGTGTGCAATTGGCGGACCCGCCGGTCGGCGTGCTGTTCGCCCTCGCCATCTCGGCGATCGCGGTCTACGGCATCATGCTCGCCGGGTGGGCGAGCGGGTCCAAGTACCCGCTGCTCGGTTCCGTCCGCGCGTCCGCGCAGATGGTCTCCTACGAAGCAGCCCTCGGTCTCAGCGTGGCGTGCGTGCTGCTGGTCGCGGGGACCATGTCCACCAGCGGCATCGTGAACCTGCAGGGTTCCATCGGGAACTGGAACGTCGTGACGACGGGTTTCGTGCCCTTCTTCATCTTCGTGATCGCGGCCACCGCGGAACTGAACCGGCCCCCCTTCGACCTGGTCGAGGCGGAGCAGGAACTCGTCGGCGGGTTCAACACGGAGTACGCATCGATCCGGTTCGCCCTCTTCTACCTCGCAGAGTTCATGAACACGATCACCATGTCGGCCCTCATCGTGACCCTGTTCTTCGGCGGCCCGCAGCCGGTCTCGATCGGCAGCACCACGCTCGACATTCCGCTCATCCCGAACGCCCTCGAGGGCACCGTGTGGCTGCTGCTCAAGGTGCTCGTGTTCCTCTACGTCTACGTGTGGTTCCGCGCCACCCTGCCGCGCTTCCGCTACGACCAGCTCATGGACCTCGGCTGGAAGGTGCTCATCCCGGCCTCGCTCGGCTGGTTCATGCTGCTCGCGGCGCAGCGCGTGGGCGAGGACGCAGGGTGGGACCGCGTCGTCGTGACCCTGGTGACCGCGCTCGTCCTCATCGGCGGGTACTCGTTGCTGCAGGTCGCCATGAAGGTCAGTCGCGACAACCGCGACCGGGACGGAGCGAGCTTCTGATGGGTTACTTCGGCGGATTCCTCGTGACCCTGCGCCAGCACGGGTACAAGAACAAGGTCACCACCGAGTACTCGGGCGGCCGGGTCTTCCGTCGCAAGAACCGCGACGACAAGGACCAGAAGATCGACAAGCCCGAGCGCCTGCACGGCCGCCACGTGCTGAACCGCTACGAGGACGGCATGGAGAAGTGCATCGGCTGCGAGCTGTGCGCCGGCGTGTGCCCCGCGAAGTGCATCTACGTGCGCGGCGCCGACAACCCGCCCGACGCCCCGGTGTCTCCGGGCGAGCGCTACGGCTTCGTCTACGAGATCAAC
>CAYXRQ010000125.1:0-4903 GCA_964466765.1 uncultured Bifidobacterium sp.
GGCGGCGGCGGAGGCGAAGAGGGCACCGAGGCGCTCCGCGAGGGGCAGGTACGGCTTCATCGTCTCGTTCGCGTCGGCGGCGGAGATGTTCACCGCATAGGGAACGAAGTCACCCGCGAGCGCCAGGTTGATCTGGTCGGCGATGTGGTCGCCGGCCCGGTCCTGCGCCTCCGTGGTGCTCGCACCCAGGTGCGGCGTGACCACGATGCCGTCGATGCCGAACAGCGGGGAGTCCGTCATGGGTTCCTTGGAGAACACGTCGAGCGCCGCTCCGGCAATGACGCCGTTCTTCACGGCGTCAGCCAGGTCTGCCTCGTCCACGATCCCGCCGCGCGCCACGTTGATGATGCGCAGGGAGTTCTTCGCCCGCTTCATGGCCGCCGCGTTGATGAGCCCGATGGTCTCCTTCGTCTTCGGCAGGTGGACCGTGAGGAAGTCCGACTGCTCGATGAGCGTGTCGAGGTCGACCAGCTCGATGTTCATCGCGCGGGCGCGCTCCTCGCTGACGAACGGGTCGTACGCCATGATGCGCATCCCGAAGCCGGCCGCGCGCTGGGCCACGAGCTTTCCGATGCGGCCGAGCCCCGCCACGCCGAGGACCTTGTCGAACAGCTCCACGCCCTCCCACTTGCTGCGCTCCCAGCGGCCCTGCACGAGTGCCGCGTGGGCCTGGGGCACGTTTCGGGCAACGGCGAGCAGCATCGCCATGGTGTGCTCGGCGGCGGAGACGATGTTGGACTCCGGGGCGTTCGCGACCATCACGCCGCGGCGCGTGGCCGCCTCGATGTCGACGTTGTCGAGGCCCACGCCCGCGCGCCCGACTACGAGGAGGTCCGTCCCTGCAGCGAGCAGTGCGTCGTCGACGTTGGTGGCCGAGCGCACGACCAGCGCGTGTGCGCCCTTGATCGCCTGGCGCAGCTCCTCGGGGGAAAGGCCCACCCTCACGTCCACCTCGTGACCGGCGGCCCGCATCTTGGCAAGGCCGCTCTCGGCGAGTTCTTCAGAGACGAGAATCCGGGGCATTGCACGATTCTCGCCGTTCTCCGCCTAGATTCCACAGTGCTTTACAGACTGTTAACGCACTCCCCCGGATCCCATGTCACACCTCTTCCTCTCCCCAGAATGGATCGCCGCCGCCCGCGACATACGCGAGCGCCACGAGGCGAACATCCCGCAGATCCCCGTCCAGATCCGCATCAACGTGGTGGCCATCGGCGTTCCCTTCGGCGAGGGCACCGTCCGGGCCCACATCGACACCTCCGAAGGCGGCCTCAGCATGGACCTGGGCGCCATCGACTCCCCCGACCTCACCGTCACCACGGACTACGACACCGCCCGTCAGTTGTTCGTGGAGCAGGACCCCGCCTCCACCATGCAGGCGTTCATGAGCGGGCGCATCAAGGTGGAGGGCGACATCACCAAGATCATGGCCCTGCAGATGTCCGTGCCCCAGGACGACCGTGCCGAGCAGGTCGCCGCCGAGATCCGCGCCATCACGGCGTGACGGCATCCTCCAGCATGCTGCGGTCCGTGGGGCGCAGCCGCGTTGCCAGGAGCGTCGCGACCACCGCGGTGCCCACGCCGCTCATCAGCGCGTACGCGTAGCTCTGGACCACGCCGCTCGACGCGGTCATCTCGTGGATGGAGATCATCACGGTGGAGCCGAGGACGGCGCCCATCTGGCTGAGCAATTGCTGCATCGCGCCGGCGACACCGACTGTGTCATCGTCCACCGAGTTCGCCACCAGGGCGCCGAGCGCCGGCCCGGCGATGCCGAAGCCGACACCGGAGAGACCCAGCCCGAGGGCGATGAGGAAATCGGGCGACGACGCGTCGATCGTGCCGAGGATCGCCATGGAGCACACGATGCCGATGGCCCCGACGACGCCTGACACCCGCTCGCCGACGCGCATGGTGAAGAAGCTGCCGAGCGGCGCGGTGATCGAGAACGCGAGCGGCCTGGCGATCACCAGCCACCCGATGTGGGCGGGCGTGAACCCGAGCCCTATCTCGAGCATCTGCGGAACCACGATGAACCCGCCCATGTAGGCGAAATTCAGCAGTGACTGGATGCCGATCGGAAGGATGATGTTCGGCGTGCGCAGCCACACGAGCGGCATCAGCGGAGCCTCTGCCGTCCGCTCGATCCGCACGAACAACCAGAGCGCGGTCACGGAGGCCACGGCACTGCCGATGATCCACGGCGACGTCCACCCCCACGAGTGGCCCCTGTTCACGGAGAGGAGCAGGAGCGTGGCGCCGAACCCGAGCGCGACGGAGCCCTTGACGTCGAACTTCACGTCCTTCGAACGTGACGTCTGCGGGAGCAGCCTCCACGCGAGGAGCGACGCACCCACCAGGAGCGGCGCCTGGATGACGAAGATCATCTGCCACCCGATCGCCTGCACCAGCGGCCCGCCCATGACGACACCGAGCACCGGGGCACCCGCCGTGGTGAAGCTCCACAGGCCCAGGGGGCGCACGCGCTCGTGCGGCTCGAACAATCGGTTCACGTACGCCATGGCAGCCGGACCCGTGGCGGCGCCCGCGACGGCGGAGAGCAGGCGGAACAGCACCATCGACGGCCCGTTCCACGCGAACACGGTGGCCCCGGCGAAGATGCCCGAGAAGAGCAAGCCGAAGACGTACACCTTCTTGTGCCCGTAGAGGTCGCCGATCTTGCCGTATGCGGGCCCGACGACGCCGAACGCGAGCATCGGGCCGGTGATCGACCAGTTCAGGGTGGTCACCGATGAGCCGAGGTCCCTCGAGATCGTCTCCAGCGACACCACGAGCACGGTGATCGTGGAGCTGGTGGTGAAGAGGCCCGCGAGCACCACGATGAGCGTGGCCCACTTGCGGGTGATGCCCATCCTGCGCGCCATACGGCGCGGGATCATCGCGGTCCACGCGAGGATGGAGACCTCGTCCACGCCGCCGAACTCGACGGCCACGGACTCACGCCCGTGCGGGCGCAGTTCTTCCTGTTCTTCGTGCGGACGGGGGTTCATGGGGCGACCCTTGAGGGTAGTCCCCTATCCCTTGACCTCCGAGGCCATCTTGTTGAGCGCGACTGTGAGTTCCGCCACGCCCCACCTGTCGTCCTGGTCGATGCTCTCCGCACGCTCCCAGCTCCTGATGCGCGTGACCTCGCCGCCCTTCACGAAGAAGGTCTCGCCGGTGAACTCGCATTTCGCCGACGACAGGTACGCCACGAGCGGCGAGATGTTCGCGGGGTCCCACTCGTCGAAGGACCCCTTGTTCTCCGGCTCCGCGATGCGGTCTCCGAGGCCGGGCGTGGCCATAGTGAGACGCGTGCGCGCCGCCGGCGCGATCGAATTGCTCTTCACGTTGTACCGCGCGAGCTCCTTCGCGAGGATCTGGGAGAACGTCGCGATGCCGGTCTTGGCGGCGCCGTAGTTGGACTGACCCGGGTTGGCGAAGAGGCCGGACGTGGATGACGTGTGCACGATGTTGCGTGGCTTGGTCACGCCCGCCTTGTGCTGCTCGCGCCAGTACGCGGCCGCCCAGCGTGACGGCGCGAAGTGGCCCTTCAGGTGGACCGCGATGACCGCGTCCCACTCGGCCTCCGTCATGTTGACGAGCACGCGGTCGCGCAGGATGCCCGCGTTGTTCACGAGGATGTCAAGGTCGCCGAAGGTCTCCACGGCCATGTTGACCATGCGCTGGGCGCCCTCCCAGTCGGCCACGTTGTCGTAGTTCGCGACAGCCTCGCCGCCCATGGCCTTGATCTCGTTCACGACCTCCTGGGCCGGCGTGGCGTCGTTGCCCGTGCCGTCGTTGGCGCCGCCGAGGTCGTTCACCACGACCTTCGCGCCCTCTGCCGCGAAGAGCAGTGCGTGCTCGCGGCCGATTCCGCGCCCCGCGCCGGTGATGATCGCGACGCGTCCCTGCAGTTCTCCCATGGTCTCCCCCTCTGTCGTGATGACTGACGGGGCGAGATTAGGGGAAGATGAGGTCGACGGTCTTACCGACGATGACCCGCTCGAAGTTCTTGACCTTCTTGCCGTCGATCTGGGCCTCCTTGAGGCCCCGCTTGCCGTCGCCGGTGACCTTGCCGATGACCATCGCGTACTTCTCCAGGCGCTGCTTGACGGTGGCGAGGTCCTTGCCGTAGATGCTCGGGATGAGGGTGGTCTGCTGGCCCGCGGACACGGTGACCGTGACGGTTCCGCCCTTGGCCAGCTTCTCCCCTGCGGCGGGGACCTGCGCGGACACCTGGTCGGCGGCGATCTCCGGGTGGGGCTTCTTCTCCCCCTCCACGAGGACGAGACCCATCTCCGTGAGCTTGGCAGTGGCATCGGCGACCGTCATCTTGGTCAGGTCGGGGACGTCGCGCAGGGCGGGCCCGGTGGAGATGTTCACCGCGACCGTGGTGCCCTTGACGACGGAGTCCCCCGCCTTCAGCGCGGCCTGGTCCGGCACCGACCACGAGACCACGGTGCCGGCCGCGACGGCCTCGTCGGGCACGTCAACCGGGGAGGCCTGCAGCCCGAGCTCGGCGAGCTTGGCTTTCGCGGCGTCGGCCGTCATGCCGGTGAGGTCCACGAGCTCCGACAGGGTCGGGCCCTCGCTGACCACCAGGGTCAGCGTGTCCCGCTTTGCCACGTTCGCGCCCATCACCGGGTCGGTGGAGATCACCTGCCCGGCCTGCACCGAATCGCTGCGCTCGAGCCGCACCGTGATGCCCCATCCGAACTTCGACACCTGGTTGCGGGCCTCGGCCTCGGTGAGCCCGGCCAGCTGCGGCACGGGGTTCTTCGGGTTGAGCACCGTGAAGTAGGCGCCGGTCGCGCCGCCGCCGACAACCAACAGGGCCAGTGCCGCGACCAGGATGCGCACGCCCCAGCGGCGCGTGCGCGGCCGCGGCGCGGGCTCGGTC
>CAYXRQ010000126.1:0-4889 GCA_964466765.1 uncultured Bifidobacterium sp.
GTCAGTAGCCGGCGCGGGGGTCGATCAGGCCGACGAGAGGCTCGCCCGCCACGTACCTGCGCACGTTCTCCCTGATGCGCTCCGACAGGAGCGGCACGGCCATCTCCGGCGTGTTGCCCACGTGCGGGGTGATGATGCAGTTCGGCATCGACCACAGTGGGTGCCCTGCGGGAAGCGGCTCGGGGTCGGTGACGTCGAGTGCGGCACCGCCGATCTCGCCGTTCTGCAGGGCCCACACGAGGTCATCAGTGACGATGTGCGCGCCGCGCGCGACGTTCACGATCCACGCGTGGTTCTCCATCACCTCAAGTTCTGCCCGGCCGATGATGCCGCGGGTCTCGTCGGTGAGCGACAGTGCGAGCACGACGAGGTCCGCACCGGCGAGCGCATCGACGAGGTTCTCCGTGCCGACAACGTCGTCGGCGCCCTCGATGTGCTCCACGTTGCGGCGCACCACCGTGATGCGGCAGCCGAACCCGCCGAGCAGCCGCACGAGCGACTCGGTGATACCGCCGCCGCCGAGGACGGTCACGCGGGCCCCGAGCAGGTTGCGGCCCGCGGGCCCCGTCCACTCCACGGCCCGGGAGTAGGCGGCCACGTTGCGCATGCCCGCCAGGGCGAGGGCGACAACGTGCTCGGCAACAGGCTCCGCGTACACGCCCTTGCCGCAGGTCCACGTGCGTGACCCGTCCACGATCGGCGCGAAGTTCTCGACACCTGCGAACGGCACCTGCACCCAGTCGATGTGCGGATGGTCGGCGAGCAGTCGCGCCAGGCCGTCTGCGTCACGGGCGGCAGTCCACACGACTGCTGTCGCCTCCCCGGGGCCGCCCACCGCGGCACCGCCCTGCACGACCGCCTCCGACACCCAGCCAGGCGACGACGCGGGCTGGACGGTGACGGTGCGGGTACTCGGGGGCTGGTCCATGCGTGAGAACGATACGGGGCAGTGCCGGGAAGGCGGGAACCCGCGTCAGGACCCGCCGGTGAGGGTCGCGGCGATGTCGCTGGAGGAACTGCCCGACCTGCGCAGGACGACGGCGACGAACCACAGTGCCGCCATGGTGACGACGAAGAGGATCATCGCGCCCACGCCCCAGAACGGCTTGATCGTGCTGCGCGTCGCGCCCAGCAGGGCCACAGGGAACGTGGTGGAGCCCGCCTCCGAGATGAGCGTGGAGATCACCGCATTGTCGAGACAGAGAGTGAACGAGAGCAGACCGCCGGCCACGAGCGCCGACGAGATGAGCGGGAGCGTGATCTGGCGGAACGCCCGCGACGGCGTGGCACCCAGGTCCGCGGCCGCCTCCTCGAGCGCCTCGTCCAGGCCCTCCAGGCGGGCACGCACGATCAAAGTGACGACCGCGCTCGCGTAGAGCGACTGGCCGACCCAGAGCTTGTTGATGCCGCCGTTGAACGGGCCCCACCCGTCGGTGAAGATCCCGCCGATGGCCGGGAAGTCGGCCAGGCGCGGGAACCACGTGGCGAGCGCGATGGCGTCCATGATCTCGGGCGTCACCAGGATGAGGAACAGCACCGCCATGAAGACCTTCGTCCAGGTGCCGGGCCGGCGTGCGAGCGCGACACCGGCGAGCCCGCCGATGACGACCGCGATCACAGTGGCCCCGAACGCCGCGATGAAGGAGTTGCGGATCGCGTCGCCCACCCCGGAGAACTCGAAGACGTCGCGGTACCGGTCGGTGAGCGACCAGTTGAGCAGAACTGCCGCCGCGAACCCGACAGGCCCGATCCAGTTCACCGCTCGCGGCGAGAGCGACGTGAACCGCCGCAGGGCCGCGCGCACGAGCAGCGCACCGCCGATGACCAGCGCCCCACGGATGAGCACCGCCCATGCGGTGCGACCGTCAAAAAGCTCGCCCCACCACTTCGTGCTGAAGTGCCCGGACCAGATGGTGAACGACTGGCCCCTGTTGAACGAGTGGACGAACACGAGGATGATCGGGATGAACAGGAACAGCAGGACCAGCACGGTCCAGGCGGCGAGGACGATCCGTTCGGGCTCGCGGGCGCCCCGCGACGGATTCGCGCCGCGCGCGCCCTCGGCCATCGCCCGCTCGTGGATCCCCCTGCGGACCCGCTCCGCCACCGGGGCGAGCAGCCCGACCGCACGCGGGACCAGCCACACGACAGCAGCGCCGACCACGAGGGTGAGCAGCACCGCGACGATCATGAGCACGGCCATCGCGGAGCCGAGCGGCCAGTTCTGCGCCCCGCCAAACTGCGACGCGATCAGGGCGCCGATCATGTTCCCCTTGGCGCCGCCGAGCACGGTGGCCGCCACGTAGTCGCCGCACATCGGGATGAACGTGAGCAGCACGCCCGCCACGATCCCCGGGCCCGCCAGCGGGAGCGTGACCGACATGAACGTGGCGATGCGGCCCGCTCCCAGGTCCTTGCTCGCCTCGCGCATCCGCACGTCGATCCGGTCGAGGGCCACGAACAGCGGCAGGATCATGAACCCGAGGTAGTTGTAGACCACCGCGATCTGCACGGCGAGCGACGTCTCCAGCACCTGGATCCCGTTCTCCCCCACCCAGCCGAGGTCCATCAGGAACTTCGAGAGGGAACCGTTCGGGGCGAGCGGGATGCGCCACGCGACCGTCCGGATGAGGAAGCTCGTGAAGCTCGGCACCACGACGAGCGCGAGAATGACGGCACGCCACCGCTCGGACACCTTGAACGACGCGAAGTACGCCACAGGGAGGCCGATCACCACGCACAGGGCAGTGGCAACCACCGCGATGCGCAGGGTCCCCTTGAACACGGTGAAGAACGTCGCGTCGAAGACCTGCGAGTAGTTCTCCGTGGTCAGCCTGGTGAGGTCGACCGGCAGGAGGAGCGAGGTGTCCTTCGTGCCGAACGAGTAGTAGACGATGTAGCCGATCGGGACGACGAAGAAGAGCGCGTACCAGACGATGGCGGGGAGAGCGAGCGCGAACTTCGGCGCCCGCACCCCCCTGCGCGTTCTCTCGATGACCGTCCCGGTCACGGGGTCAGGCCCCGGCCTTCGCCTTGGTCTTGTTGAGGATGTCGACGAGGCGGTCGAGCGCCTCGTTCATCTCCTGGGCCTCCATCGTGGCGACCTGCTCGTCGCTGAAGAAGATCATGTCGGGCTTCTCGAGGTCCGGCGCCAGTTCCTTCAGGAGCTGCTCCATGTTCTTCATGCCCGTGTGGTAGCCGTGGTACGAGAGATCCTGGATGGAGACCTCGGGGACGAGTTCCCAGTTGATCCATGCGTGCGCAGCATCGGGGTTCGGCGCGCCGACAGGGATCGCGTACGTGTCCATGAACAGCTGCGTCTTCGGCCCGGGCATCACCCACTTCCAGTCCTCCGGGTTGCCCCCGGCGTCCTTGATGCGCGCGAAGGCCTGGCGGGCGTCGCCTGTCCATGCCACGGCGATGGAATACGCGCCCTCGGCAATCTTCGTGCTCGGGTAGCTGTCGAACGCCTTGATGTGCTGGCCGAGGGTGTCCACGAGGAACTTCTCGGCGGCATCCAGGTCGGCGGCATCGGTGGTGTTAGCGGACTTGCCCTGCGACCAGAAGTACGGGCCGCAGAAGTCCCAGGCCGCGTCGATCACCGCGCAGTTGCCGCTCGCCTCGTTCTGGCAGGCGTCTAGGAAGTCCGCCCAAGTGGACAGCTCGCGCGTGATCTTCTTCGTGTTGTAGAGGAATCCAGCGCTGCCCCAGTCCTTGCAGACCACGTACTCGTCGCCCGGGTCCCACGGCTGGCCCACGTAGGGGCTGTCGAGGTTCACGAAGTTGGGGAGGAGGTCCTTGTTCAGCTTCTGCAGCAGGCCCTTCTCGATCATCTGCGGCACGTACGGGCCGGTGGGCACCACGATGTCGAACCCGCTCTGCCCGTTCGCGGCGGACAGCTTGGTGATGAGGTCCTCGTTGCTGGCGTAGTAGTCGACCTTCATCTTCACGCCGAGTGTCGACTCCGCCAGCGCACCCACGATCGCCGGGTCGTTGTAGTCGCCCCAGGTGTACATGGCGAGGGCACCGCTCGCCTTGGCGATCTTGCGGCTCCACTCACCCGTGGCCTTGCCCTCGATCTCGGTGAAATCGGCACCGCCGGAGGTCCCCGCGGCGGTGGTGTCTGTCGAGACGGAGTCACTGTTGCCGCACGCGGCCAGCACCACGGCAAGGCCGGCAGTTGCGGTTCCGGCCTTGAGGAAGGCGCGCCGCGACAGCTGCTCACGGAAGCTGTGCGGGGCGAGGATTCTGATCGGCTTGTCCATTGTGGTTTCTCCTTTGTGGGTGAGATATCTAGTGCTGGTCCTCTGCCAGCACGACGTCGGCCTGGCGGGCCGAGAACAGGTACACGTCGTCCGCGCTCCAGGAGCACCAGACGCCCTCGCCGACGGCGAACCGCCGGTTGTCGAGCCGCGGGGCGAGGACCAGCAGGTCCCGCTCCCCCACGGTGACGACGTACTGCAGCACGTCGCCGAAGTGCGACACGCCCGCGACCTCGCCGCGGCACGAGTTCTCGGCGCGCTGGGGCTGCTCTGCGGTGAGGTGGATGCACTCGGGCCGCACCGCCGGGAGCGCCTGCTCGCCGTTCGGCACGTCCTCCTCGGGGCGCGACGCCACGAACACCGTGCCGTCGTCGGCGAGGGCACCGTCCTCGGTGGCGACCCCGGTCCAGAAGTTGTTGCGGCCGATGAATCCCGCCACGAAAGCTGACGCCGGGTGCTCGTACACGGTCTCGGGATCGCCGAGCTGCTCGATGTGGCCGTCCAGCATGATCGCGATGCGGTCGCTCATGCTCATGGCCTCCTCCTGGTCGTGGGTGACGAACACGAAGGTGATGCCCAGCCTGCTCTGCAGCAGCTTCAGCTCGATCTGCATCTCCTCGCGCAGCT
>CAYXRQ010000127.1:0-4859 GCA_964466765.1 uncultured Bifidobacterium sp.
GAGACGGAGGCTCTCGCGATAGCGCACCATCACCTCGCGCTTCGACACCTTCACCGTCCCTCCCGGGAAGCCGAGCACGTCGAGTGCCCACGCCCTCGGGTCGGCGAGTGCACTGACGTCGCTGGTGCGGGTGCCCGCCATGTACGTGATGAACGCAGGACCGATCGGCCCGCGCCAGGTCAGCGCGCGGCGCAGCAACGGCGCCATCTGGCGCCTGATCTGCATGTCGAGACGTTCGATCGCGTAGATGGCCCCGAGCACCTGCTGCAGTGCCGTCCCGTTGGAGGCGAGGTCGAACCGCACCTCGTCGCCGTCGCGCACCATTCGGTGCGTGCTGTGCGAGAGCCCGTGGCGGTCCACCTGGAACCGGTGGCGGAGACGGGGCTGCGCCACGCGGTCACCGCGCTCGATCTCAGAGATCAACCGCTGGATGTCGACCATGAGGTCCTCGTCCACTTCCGGTGCGTGCGTGGCGAGCACCGCGCCGAGGAGGACGCCGCCGAAACCGGGGACGGGATCGACAGGAAGGACGAGCCGTCCGAGCGAGATGCGCCGCGTCGGTGCGATCGGCCGGGAATGCCAGATCTCGAGCTCCGCCAACAACATGAACCGACCCTACAAAGGCGGGCGCCCGGGGCGCACACCGCATGAGGTCACAACGATGTTCCGTCGGTGCCGCCGGTCACGCGGTCCCGCCGGGAGTCACGCGGTGCGGGTGACCCCGCGGAGGAACTCCTCCGTGATCTCGAGTTCGCGCCGCAGGTTGTGCGGGTCCCTGAACCCGTGGCCCTCCCCCTCCATGATCTCGACGCGCACGGACCCGCCGGCCGCCGTGACCGCGTCCCTCAGCCGGAATGAGTGCTCGGGAACGACGAGTGTGTCGTTGCTCCCGTGGAACAGCAGGACGGGCACGTCCCGCAGGTGCCTCACGTCCATGCTCGGCGACAGCGTCACGTCACCGACGAGGATGCGGTTGTAATGGCCCTCGAAGGGGTCCTCCGACTCGAGGAGCAATGCGAGGTCGACCACCGGGTAGGCCGCCACCACGCAGGCCGCGACCGTGTCGTGCCTGTTCGCCGCGGACAGCACGGCGAGCCCGCCCGCACTCCCGCCCATCAGCACTGTCCTCATGTGGTCGATGCCCGTGCGCGCCTGAGCGTCCCGCGCCACTGCGGCCGTGTCGTCGGCGTCCGCAGCCCCCCACGATCCCTCGAGCTGCAGCATGTGCTCCCGGCCGTGCCCCGTGCTGCCGCGAGGGTCAGGGACTGCGATGGACCAACCCCGGGAGAGCCAGTAGCTGAAGCGCGGGCGCCATGTCACCTGCCACTGGTCGGTCGGGCCGCCGTGCACCCACACGATGAGACCGCGGGCAGGCACCGCGGGTTCGTAGAGGCGGTACGGCACTCCCCCTGCGGTGGCCGTCACGGGCTCCACGAGATGCTGGTCGTGCTCGGACGCCCACGACGCATCTGCGAAGTGACGGGCGAACACCCGCGAAGGTGACGAGAGGTCCGCGACGTCGTACACCACCACCTGGTCCGGCGTGCGGGCACCCGTCCGCAGCGCGCAGATCCGGTCGCCTTCCCAGGAGAGGCAGCCATGCACCGCCCGGGCGAGCCGTGTGCGCTCGCCGCTCAGCCTGTCGTACACCCAGAGCGACCCGAACCCGGACTCGTTGCGCGCGTACGCGACCTTCGTGGCGTCGGGACTGAAGCACCACGTCCGCTGCCCGGGCCCCCATGTCGGGCCGCCGTGCTCGCAGTCGTCCTCGATGACGGTGCGCTCCCCCACGATGCCGTCGGCCTCGATCACGACGTTCGCCACGCCGTTCTCGTCGCTCACCCAGCCGAACGCATCGAACCCCGGCGAGTGCCGCGGCTGCTGGACCGCCGTCCCGGGAACGGCATCGAGCCCGAGGATCCGGCTGGAGGTCCATGCCATCTCCGGGCGGTCCCATGCGTGGCAGGTCGCGCGTCCGCTGTGCCACGCCGCATCCACGAGGAACCCGTCACCGGCCTCGTGGGACACGACCCACCCGGCCGCGGCGATGTCGTAGATGACCAGCGTCCGCATGTCCCCGATCACAGC
Source organism: uncultured Bifidobacterium sp. (assembly GCA_964466765.1). Lineage (GTDB taxonomy): Bacteria > Actinomycetota > Acidimicrobiia > Acidimicrobiales > Ilumatobacteraceae > UBA2093. The sequence continues at coordinate 2,089 of CAYXRQ010000127.1, forward strand.
CACCCGGCGGCCGTCGCGCGAGTAGCGCGGCCCCGACCAGACGGGTCCGTACGGCAGCTCGAAGGCGTGCGAGACGGGACCTCCGGGCTCGTCGAGCGACATCCTCACCACCCGCCCGTCTGTCGTGCACGCGAGCGCCTCGCGGCCGTCAGCACGCCACGTGTGCATCCCCCCGGACAGCCCGCGACCGGGCGCGAGCCCCGCCTCGAAATCCAGCGTCGCCTCGGACCCGTCGTCGATCCCCCAGATGCGCAGTTCGGTCCGCCGTCCGGTCTCGGTGGCATGGGTCACTAGGGCCGAGACGAAACTCCCACCGGGGAGCAGCAACGGGTCGGAGACGGACGGACCCGCGCCGATGCACAGGTTGACGGGTACCGGAGCCACGGGCGAAGGCTAACGAGGGAACTACGGTGGGCCCATGCCGACGCAACGTCCCGACAGGAACCTCGCACTCGAACTCGTCCGCGTGACCGAATCAGCCGCGATGGCCGGCTCCCGGTGGGTCGGTCGCGGCGACAAGATCGGGGCCGACGGAGCCGCGGTCGACGCGATGCGCACGGTCCTCTCCACGGTGCCGATGTCCGGCGTCGTGGTGATCGGCGAGGGCGAGAAGGACGACGCGCCGATGCTGTTCAACGGCGAGATCGTGGGCGACGGCAGCAAGCCCGAGACGGACGTCGCGGTGGACCCCATCGACGGCACCTCACTCACGGCCTCCGGCCGCGGCAACGCGATCTCGGTCATCGCGGTGTCCGAGCGCGGCACCATGTTCGACCCGGGCCCGTGCGTCTACATGGAGAAGATCGCCGTGGGCCCGGACGCCGTCGGCGCAATCGACATCACCGCGACCCCCGTGCAGAACCTGAAGTGGGTGGCCAAGGCCAAGGGCGAGAGCGTCCGTGACCTCACGGTGATGATCCTGGACCGGCCCCGCCACGACGACCTCATCGAGGAGGTGCGGTCCTCGGGGGCGCGCATCAAGTTGATCTCGGACGGCGACATCTTCGCCGCGATCGCCACCTGCTGGCCGAAGGCCGGTGTCGACATCATGTTCGGCATCGGCGGGACCCCGGAGGGGGTCGTTGCCGCCGCTGCGCTGAAGTGCATGGGCGGCGAGATCCAGGGTCGCCTGTGGCCGCGCACGGACGAAGAACGCACCGCCGCGACCGCAGCCGGCTACGACCTCAACCACATCCTCACCACCGACGAACTGGTGAAGGGCGACAACTGCTTCTTCGCCGCGACCGGCGTCACCGACGGCGAGCTGCTGACGGGCGTCCGGTTCACCCCGGGCATCGTGCACACACAGAGCCTGGTCATGCGGTCGCGCAGCGGCACTGTCCGCCTGATCGATGCCCAGCACAGGTTGGACAAGATCAGCAACTTCTCCGCGATCGACTACAACTGACCCGCCCGCCCCGGCACAGGGGTGTGGCATCCTGTCGGGATGCGCCCGCCGGGGGGAGACTTGCAGCAGAACCAGGCCGTTGCCCGGGTGATGCGCGCCATGACGGGTGATGAGTTCGCCCAGTTCCTCGAGTCCCTGTCCGAGGAGGACGCGCGTGCGGTCTCGACCCTCCTCCGGGCGCGCCTCGCCAGGCGCGGGGACCCCGAGACAAACGGGGCCAAGCTGCGCACGAAGGCGGTGTTCGGCACGAAACAGATGGTCCCTCTCGGAATCTCCGAGATTGCCGCCGAGCAACTGGACGAGCGCGCCCGTGAGGTGCTCGGCGACGACTACGAGGACCCATCCCTCCAGCAGGTGGCCCAGATCGCCGAGGTGATGTGCTCTGAGTTCGGCCTGCCGCGGACGCGGCTCTGGTTCGTATGCCTCGTGGCCAAGGGAGTGAAGGCAGCACCGCACATCGAGGAGGTTGCTGCCGGAATCGACGGGCTCGGCCTCAGGCCCGAGACGGCGGCTCCGGCCACGTCGGTGCTGCCGAGCGAGCCTGACGAAGAGACACGCGAGAGCCGCCGGACCAGACGACGCGAACAGAGAGCGGAGCGTGCCCGTCTCCGCGAGTCGGCCGAGTCATCTCGACGGAACAACCGACGCTTCACGAGCCGGCGGGACACCACCGATGCAGCCGCAGGCCCGGCAGAGGGTGATGACCAGACGAGTGCGCCGGTGCAGCCGGTGCCACGCGAACGGAGGGTCCACCCCCGGCTCGGGCGGTACCCCAAGGCCGACCCTCGTCACGAGCTGGTCGGGGGGATCATCATCGCGTGGATCCGCTTCACGTCGGAACCAGACAATGGCAAGCAACGTCCCTGCGTCATCCTCGCGGTCGAGGACCGCAGGATGGTCGTGAAGCCGTTGTACTCACATCCCCGCTACGGCGCCGGCTTCTGGCGGGCAGTCGAGATCGTGCACTGGGAGGCTGCAGGACTGAACCACAAGTCGTGGGCCGGGGACGAGGTCCACACGGTCCGCAGGTTCAACGACGTCATCGGCCGACTGCACATCGACGACTGGAACAGGATCTGTCTCGGGGAGTCAATCCCCGGTCAGTGAGCGGCGGGGGCAGTCGTCGCGCCCGGGGCCGATTCGACATAGGTCGGCCGGAAGAGCACGAGCATCGAGAGACCGCCCGCCGCGATGCACAGGCAAGCCACGATCAGGGGCTGGCTGGACGTGATCCCGGACGTGATGTAACCCACCAGGACGGATGCGGGCACAGCCGCCAGGCTCTGCACGCTCGAAGCGATGCCCATCGCCTGGCCCTGTTTCCCCATCTCGGCCGAGCGACTGACGAGGGACGACATGTTCG
>CAYXRQ010000128.1:0-4852 GCA_964466765.1 uncultured Bifidobacterium sp.
CGAGGCGATCGCCTCGCGGGTGAGGTCGTCGTGGGTGGGCCCGAGGCCGCCGCAGATGATCACCGCGTCCGCGTCCACGAGGGCAACGGCGACCGCATCCTCCATGCGGGCGAGGTTGTCCCCCACCTTCAGTTGCAGGTGGGACTCGATGCCGGCCGCGGCCAGCTGCTCCCCCATCCAGGACGAGTTCGTGTCGTTGATCTGGCCGAGCAGGAGCTCCGTGCCGATGGCCACAACGTTGCACCTCACGGGGCCGTCACCATCCTGCGCTCGGTCATCAGCAGCCAGTACGCACCGACCATGAGGAGACCCACCGCGACGAGTCCCATCACCGACAGCACGTGGTAGCCGACCGCCCGCCGGATGAAGCCCGAGGACAGCCCGGCGATCCCCCCGCAGAGGCTCATCATGAGGTCAGCGGATCCCTGCACCGTCACCCGCTCGGAGTCAGGGACGGACTCGAGCAGCATCGTGGACCCGCCGATGAGCCCGAAGTTCCACCCGATCCCCAGCAGCCACAGGGCGGGGAACACCAGCACCGGCCCGTCGCCGCTGAGGGACGATGCGACCGTGGCGGCAACGAGGATCGCCGCGCCGAGGCGCACGGAGGCGAGGGTCCCCTTCCCCGCCGTGTACCGGCCGACGAGCGGGCTGAACGCGTACATCCCCGCGATGTGCAGGGACACCACGTACTGGCTGAGCGTCTCGTGCCCGTGCAGCTTCATGTGGACCGGGGTCATCGTCATGATCGCGACCATCGCGGCCTGTGACACCACCATCGAGCCGAGCGCGAGACGGCCCCTGCTGGTCGCCGTGACGATGCGGAGCGCCGCGGGGATGGAGGGCAGCTTCTCCCCTGCTGAGCTGCGCACACCACCCGAGACGACGAGCGGGTCCGGCCGGAGGCGCAGCGAGACGTTCGTGAACGCCACGAGCAGCACGCACGAGGCGAAGAGCCACGGCCCGGTGTACCTGTGCCACCCGAACGCGTTCTCCCCCGCCCACTGCGCGGGCCCGATGAGGAGCGGGCCGAACACGGCGCCGAACGTGGAGGCGAAGACGATGCGGCTCATGGCGCGGGAGCGGTCGGCGGGGAGCGCGAGGTCGGTGGCGGCGTAACGCGCGAGCAGATTGGACGCCTGTCCGCTGCCGAACATGAAGAGCCCCAGGAGGAACAGGACCAGCGTGGAGGTCTCCGCGCCTATGCCAGCGGCGACCGCCCCAAATGTGGCAAGGCCGTACCCGACCTGCATCCCCGGCCGGCGGCCGCGGCGCATCATCATCCGCGACAGAACCTGCGACATGACGGCCCCACCCATGGTGACAGTTGCGGTCGCGATGCCTCCCCACGGCGTCTTCTGCCCGAGGATCTCCTGGATGACGTAGGCGCCCACCGTGACGGCACTCGACATGGAGGCGGAACCGACCACCTGCCCGACCGTCAGGGTGCGCAGGGTCCTGCGCTGCAGCTCGGCCCTCCGCTCGTCGGTCAGTTCCTCCGCCGTCATCTCAGCGCGCCTTGACCGCGTGCCATGCGTACTGCGCCCCGGTGACGAGGGTGAGGGCGACAGCAGCCCACAGGAAGCCGAGCCACAGCCAGGTGACGTCAGTCGTCGTCAGCGGCATGATGGCGAACCCCACGGCGAGCTGCTGGAAGAGCGTCTTCCACTTTGCCAGCCGCGTGGCCGGAACCGAGACCCCACGCGACCCCACGACCACGCGGTACGCACTGATGAGGATCTCCCTTCCGGCGATGATGCTGACGGGGAGCAGCCAGAAGATGCCACGGCTCACCAACGTGAACATGGCACCGAGGATGAGGATCTTGTCCGCGAGCGGGTCGAGGAAGGCGCCACTGCGGGTGGTGCCGTGCCGGCGCGCGAGGTAGCCGTCGATGCCGTCGGAGCCGCACAGCACGACCCACACGATGAGGGCCACCCACGACCCGCGGCTGTCGCTGGGGAGGATGGCGAAGAGGAAGGGAGAGGCGAGGACCCGCGTGACGGTCACGACGTTCGCCCACGTGGCGATGGCGTTGTCGTCGACGGGCACGGCCTAGTCCACCAAGTCCGCGCCGGCGGCGATGAGGTCGGGCCCGAAGACCTGCACGACCTCGACATCGTGGAACTCCCCCACGGTGAGGTCACCGGCGACCTGGACGACACCGTCGATCTCGGGCGCCTCCCGGAACGAGCGACCGATCCCCTGCTCGTCCACGAGCACCCTGACTGTCTCGCCCAGCAGAGCGTCGCGCTTCAGCGCCGTGATCGAGTCCTGCATCTCGCGCAGCTCGGCGATGCGCTCGTTCATCAGTGCGGCGGGCACGTGGTCGGGCAGCGTCATTGCATGGGTGCCCTCCTCGGGGCTGAACGTGAAGAACCCGCACCAGTCGAGCTGTGCCTGCTCCACGAAGCGGAGCATCTCGTCGTGGTCCTCCTCCGTCTCGCCGGGGTAGCCCACGATGAAGTTGGACCTGAACACGGCGTCCGGCTGGATCGAACGGATCCGCTCGATGCGCTCGAGGAAGCGCGCGCCGTCGCCCCACCGTCGCATCCGGCGCAGGTGGGGCTTGCTGACGTGCTGGAGCGACAGGTCGAAGTACGGCACCCCCGTGGCGAGGATCGCGTCGATGAGGTCGTCGGAGAGGTCGCTCGGGTACAGGTAGAGGAGGCGCACCCAGTCCACCATCGCCGTGACGGAGCGCACGAGCGGCACGATGGAGCCCGCGCCGAGCTCGCCGGGGCGGTCCTTGCCGTAGCTGGCCAGGTCCTGGGCCACCAGCACGATCTCGCGCGCACCGGTCTGCTCCACCTCGGCGAGGATCGCGTCCACGTCGCGGCTGCGCTGCGGCCCGCGGAAGCTGGGGATGGCGCAGAACCCGCAGTTGCGGTCGCATCCCTCCGCGATCTTCACGTATGCCCACGGCGCCGCCGAGCGCGGGCGCGGGAGGTTCAGCAGGTCGAACGACGGCACGGCGGCGCTCAGGCTCAGCGGCTTGCGCCCCAGCTGGATGGGCACCCCGAACCCGGCGATCTGGTCGGCCTCGGGCATCGCCTCGGCGAGTTCGTCGCCGTAGCGCTCGGCCATGCACCCAGTGACCACGAGGCGCGACGACTTCTTGCGCTGGTCGTCGAGCACGAGCAGGGTGTCGATGCTCTCCTGGCGCGCCTCCTCGATGAAGGCACAGGTGTTCACGACCACGACATCGGCCTTCGCCGGGTCATCGGTGGCGACCAGGCCCTGGGCAACCAGCGTGCCGGCGATCTTCTCTGAGTCGACCTGGTTCTTCGGGCAGCCGAGCGTCTCAATGTAGTAGCGCTGCGCCATCGACCCGAGCCTACTGATAGTTGAGACGCAGCCCCCCGTATGGCCACTCCATGCGCAGCAACTGGCCCGTGGACGACACCGTGATGTACGCGGTCCGGAACCCCTCGCCGCCGAAGCAGATGTTCGTGGTGATGCGGTCGTCGGTGGCGACGAAATCGACCACCTCTCCCGCGGGCGAGATCACGGTGACGCCGCCGTTGACGAGTGTCGCCACACAGATGTTGCCGGCCGCGTCCACGGCGAGCGAGTCGAACAACTGGTACCCGGGGAGACCGCACAGCATGACCGGCACCTCGGGGCTCATCGGCGCGACCTTTCCGGGTGCGGTGACCTCGCGCTGGTACACGCGGCCGGTGTGCGTCTCCGCCCAGTACACACGGTCACCTGACGGCGAGAGACCGATCCCGTTCGGCGAGTCCACGGGGAAGACGACCTCCTCGATGTGCGAGCCGTCCGCCTTTGCGTAGTAGATGCCGGTGCGGTCCGCGGTGCGGTGGTGCCTGATGCCGTGGTCGGTGAACCAGAAACCGCCGTGTGCGTCGAACACGAGGTCGTTCGGGGCGCGCAACGCGACGTCACCGCAGTGGGTGTAGAGGTCGGTGACCTCCCCCGTGGCGATGTCCACCTTCTGGATGCGCCCGCCGATGTACCTCGCGGGATCGAACTCGCCGGGGTACAGCAGGCCGCCGACCTCCATGGGGGTGAAGGCACCGCCGTTGTTGCACAGGTACAGGTGCCCGTCGGGACCCATGGCCAGCCCGTTCGGCAACCCGTTGATGTCGGCCACCTTTGTCTTCGAGCCGTCGGGGGCCACGCGCGTGAGGCAATGGCCGAACATCTCGGTGAGGATGACACTGCCGTCCGGCATCGCCACCGGTCCCTCGGGGAAACGCAGCCCCGTCGTCACGGTCTCAAGTGCCGGATTGGCCATGTCGATCACCCCATCGCGTCGAGTTCCTCCACCGTCATTAGCACGGCCCGGGCCTTGGAGCCCTCACTGGGGCCGACGACGCCCCTCTCCTCGAGCTCGTCCATGAGGCGGCCGGCGCGGGCGAACCCCACCTTCAGCTTGCGCTGCAGGAGGGACGTGCTGCCGAGGCCCGAGCGGACCACGATCTCCATGGCACGGCGCACCAGGTCATCGTCACCGCTGTCCCCTCCGAAGAGGCCGGGCTGGCCGCCGCCGCTGCCGGCGGAGTCTCCCTCGCCCTCGATGCCGCTGACATAGACCACCTCGGGCGCCTGGCGCCTCCAGTGCGCCACCACCTGGCGGACCTCCTCCTCGTCCACCCACGAGCCCTGGATGCGCTGGGGGATGTTGGTGTTGCCGGGCAGCAGCAGCATGTCGCCCTTGCCGACCAGCTTCTCTGCACCGGGCTGGTCGAGGATGACACGGCTGTCGGTGAGCGAGGACACCGCGAAGGCCATGCGCCCCGGGAAGTTCGCCTTGATGACGCCGGTGATCACGTTCACGCTCGGGCGCTTCGCTCCCACGACCAGGGCCATCCCCACCCCGCCCCCCGCC
>CAYXRQ010000129.1:0-4840 GCA_964466765.1 uncultured Bifidobacterium sp.
CGGTGGTCACGTACAGCAGCATCGCGGCCACCGACAGCACCACCATGAGCAGCGAATAGCCGATGAGCGCCAGCGGCAGCATTCGGCTTGCAGACAATTCCGCGCATACCACGTCTACATCCCATCCCGCGGATTCACGGCAATCAGGCACCGGCTCTTCACAGGACAGTGGATGCAGATGCCCTCAGCCGCTCGGGGTGTACCTGGCAGAACAGCTGCTTCCTCGCCTCCAAGGACATGTGCGACTCTCCCATCCCGATTAATTGCAGCCTGATAGGCGAGTGAGAAGGCGTCCTTCTTCTTCGGATCTTTCGCGCCCGAGAGCGTCAAGAGCCACTCCGGCTTCGCAGAAGCCTTGACTCCCTTCGGAAAAATTCTCGCGTGCGTGCGCGAACTCGCCTTCTCGGCCGCAGACAGATGACGCCATAGGGAGTCACACAGTTCCGCGGCTCGATCGCGCACGAAGCCATGTTGCCAGGTGAGTGCACCGATGGCATTCGCATAGAGCATGCGATGATGGTGCTCTTGCGTGAAAGCGGCGCTCGTGCCCATCGCCCATTGGATGGCGAAGCGACGTGGGCATACGTGCGCACTCGCAGCGGCGCTGGTTGCTTTCTCGCCTACCAACTTCGCACCGTTCGCGCGAGACACCTTGGAGTTCGGACGCAGCTTGGCGGGTTCGGGCATCTCGATCGCACCCTTCATCACTTGGCCATCGGTCGTGGTGCGCGTCGTGACGCTGAGCCCTCCAGTGAGATCCAGAACCTCGCCCCATGAATGAGGCGCTGGCTCGGTCAAGAGCGAGAGCACCGCAGAGGGGTTGAGCGGCTCCCCGGCGACCTCGGAGATCCAACTCAGGGTCACCGGCGTTCCCGCCTCCACTCCGTCCAGACCGACCCAGAGCTGATAGAGATCGGCGAGGACCGCGGTCTCCTCACGCGTTCGCAGGAGTTCGCGACTGACCACGCAATGGGCGCGCTCCGGCGAGATGTCGTCGACTCGGAAGGGCCAGCCCACCGCGGTCACCTTCGAGGGGAATCGACCGTCCGCGAGATTCGCGATGTGGACCGGACGGGTGCTGCGCTCAAGGCTCAGGGAGTCGACCCCGCTCATGGCCGCGACGGCACCCGTTGCGTCCCGGTCATCCCCCAGGGCCTCGAACGCGACCTCCCGCCCCATGAGCATGCGGACGACGTCGAGGATGCCCGCGATATCCATGGGCTCGTTCGCGGGAAGTCCGAAGCCCCGGAGTTTCGCCTCGACCAAGGCATACTCCTCGGGACTCAGATGCTTCATGCCCTTGCGAAGCTCGTCCTGCATGTGGGACATGAACGTCTTGAGATCGACCTGGGGGCTGCGCGCGAGCGCCTCGAGGCGTGCGGTCAGGGCCTCGATGACCCGCTGGAACCATTCGGCCTCACCCACCGTGAGGTCCCCCCACGGAACGGTCCGAAGTGGATTCGCGGCGGCCTGCTGCATGCGCACGATGTCATCCAGACCGCCCATGCGACCTGCGAGCGCGGAGATCTCCGTGGCGACGAGTGTCCGCAGATGCTGAGCACGCGACCGCCATTGGTGGACATCCGAACACCCCTCGAAGAATGGCAGTGCGCGCGGCAACACGGAGTAGGGCGCGATGTCCCCGCAATCGTCCATCGGAACCTGCAGGAATCCACTCGCGGCGATGTCCCTCACCCTTTGAGACGTGATCTCGGGCACGACGCCATGCCCGCCCGGAAGGACTCGGAGGCAGGAATGGAGATTAAGCAGAAAGGCCCCCACGGGCAGCTGTGCAAGGTCCACACCCCCGTCACTGAAGCCGCTCCCCAGTCTCTCGATATACCGGCTCACCGTGTCGGGGTCGGCCGCGAACACCCTCGGCTGCGATGCAGCACCGCCCTGCTGCACGCCGAGCGTGCCGCTCGCGAGTCGCAATTCGGTCACGAACTCCGCGGGGCTCGCGAACTCATGGATCCTCAGGTGACCGTTCAGCGGCGCGGGCTCGACCTTTCGGCCCTGGAGTGATTGGAGCAGCGCCTCGGCCGCAGGGCTCGCCTTGCTCGGTGCAGGCGTCTCGGACGGCCGCGGCAATCCCCAGCGCTCGTTGAAGAAGTGCTCCCAGATCTCGAACGCAGGATTGCTGCCATCGGAGTGGACGACGAACGTCTGTTCATAGCCCGGCACCTCGGCCAACAGCCGGAAAAGCGCCCATTGGGGTGGCGTATAGAAGAAGAATCCATGATGGATCAGATGGCGCCGTCCCGATGGGGAGGCGGGCCCGAAGAGTGCGGTGACGCTCGCCTCGAGCCTGGCCTGCAGTTCACGATCGCTTGCGGTCGCCCCTTCCCTGAAGGACTTCAAGTCCCTCCAGAGGTCCCGTCTCAGGACATCCATGAAGGGGACGCGCTTCTCCAAGAGGCCCCACACGTCCCTCGCGAACTTCGCGAACGGCTCTTGGACGCAGAGATCCGCGGGCTCCACGCCGGCAGCGGCCAGTGACATGACACTGCGGAAGAAGAGTTGGCGTGCCCCGTAGAGCACCTCGCCATGTCCGGGCGTCGATGGCATCGCCCGAAGCACATCGCGCAATCCCTGATCGAAAGCGACGCCCATGTGGACTCGACAACCCTGCGCCGTCTGCACCCATTGGCTGAGGGCGTCCTCGTACGCCTTGGCTCGAGGATCGCCGAACTTGGAGGCCTCGGGGAAACTCGAGGGAGCGATGGCGATTCCCGCAGGCATCGCGGGAAGGCTCAACCGGTCGACGAACTGCGAGATGGCGTGCGCGTAGTGCCCCTTCGCTCGTAGGGCACGAGCCAGGCCCCCGCCAGCGGTGACGTGACAGGCATCCGCCCACGGATAGCCTTTCGCCTCGCAGGCCGCTTGGATCGTGGCGTATCGGACATCCGGCAGTTGAAGCACCCGGAAAGTACTCATCGCACACTCCGTCTCATTGCAGCAGGTCCCCCCAGGACGGACCGTCCCGATGGGTCCCCACCTTGATCTTGAGCCTTCGCTTCGCCCGCGTCATGGCCACGTATAGCAGCCGGGTCTCCTCACGCCGGGTCTCAGCGTCGTCGATCTCCCAGCCACCTTGGACATTCGGTGGGGTGTTCGACGCGAAGACGGATTGCCCCATCCGCCATCTCCAGAGCAACCGCGGAACGGTGGCCCCCTTCTGTCGGAGGACGCTCATGAGCGTGCTGTCGAGCTGGTCCGGCGGGCCGAACTTGGACCACGTGTGCGGCAGGAGCACGCAATCGAATTCGAGCCCCTTGGACTTGTGCACCGTGAGTGCCGTGATGTGCCCGGCATCACCGGCGGCAGGGTCCGCGGGCTCGTCCTCGAGGAAGTCGGTGGCGATCTTCACTCGCAGCCAGTCCTGCACGCCGGCGAGCGTCACACCGCCCTCCATGAACTGGGCGTCCAGTAGCGTGAGCAAGTGGGTCATGCACCGTTGGTATCGAGGACGCTCGATACGGGCATCCGTATCGCTGTCGTCCAGAACGCACTCCGATGGAGCGAAGAGCGTGTTCATCTCGACGATGAAAGCGACGGCAGCCATACGCTGGCTGCGGTCTCGCAATGACCCGACCCTCGCACGCAATGAATCCAGATCGCCCCGATAGAACATCCGGGTCTTAGGTATGGTGGCGAACCGCTCGCCCCACGGCTGGATGGCCTGAGACGGCTGATCCCATACCGCAGGCGGGATGAGGCCGACCGTCTCCGGGAAGATGCGGTTGAGGATCGAACCCGCCCAACGGGTCTCGCACAACTCCAGCAGGGCCGCGTCGTCGTCGGGAGTCAGCAGGGCATCCAGGAGAGCGCGCAGTTCCTTGACCGCCGGCGTGCGGAAGAAGCTGCCCCCGACCAGGATGCCGCAGGCGATGCCGGCGGCCCGAAGCGCTGCCTGAACCTCGAGCGCATGCTGATTACGTCGGCAGATGATGCCGATCGAGGGATTCTTCTCCTTCTTAATCCACTCCTTGACCACGGCGACCGCCGCTTGCGGGAAGTTCTTCTTGTCGGCGGGCGCGACAGGCTCCACAACGAGACGACTGCCCCGTCCACGATGGTCCGGGGAAGCGACCAACCGATCCGCCGCCTCGTAGTTCAGGTCACCGCACTCGCCCCATCGCGCGAAGTAGGGGTGCATGGAATCCAAGAGCTTCTGCTCGCTCCGGAAGTTCTGGGTCAATCGGAAGCGTTCGAATGCGATACCCCCATCAGGTGCGCCACTGGCCCCTCGTTCCTCGAGGGCCTCGAACGCGTCACCCTGCGCGCCCCGGAACCGGTAGATGCCCTGCTTGGCATCGCCCACGACGAAGAGATGGGCTCCGAGTTTACGGCGAACCTCGAGCAGGAGGTCCATCTGCAGTGCATCCGTGTCCTGGAACTCATCGACGAACAGGAATCGCAGCCCCGATGCGAGGGTTCCGGATGAGCGCGTGAGTGCCTTGTGCGCCCATGGAACGAGCTGGGACGTCGGGACCGTCTGCTCTCGCAGGCAGTGCGCTGAGAAGCGCTCGCGCATATTGGAGAGAACGGCGACCGTCACGTCATTGGCCTTCTTGCTATCGCCTGTCAGTGCCTGACCGCCCATGTCCACCCGATCCCCCAACGGGGTCCGTGGCTCCTCGGGCAGCAACAGCAGGGGCACGCCGTTGTTCTCGAGCCCCTCCCAAAGGTCCTCGATATGGGAGGCCCACTTGTGAACGGGGGGCTGGTTCGTGCTGCTCTTGTAGAGCGCGGGGAGATGCTCCGAGAGCTCATCTTGGACGAGCCGCTGGAAATCCCGACGTTGTGAGGAGATCCGGAACTGGGGCGAGAGTCCGAT
>CAYXRQ010000130.1:0-4803 GCA_964466765.1 uncultured Bifidobacterium sp.
GGCCTCGCTCGGCCGCAACGCCAGCATCCCCGCGGGGATCGCGGTGTTCCTGCTCTTCGTGCTGGGTCTGCTGGTGCTGGCCCACGTGGCGGTTCGGATGCTGGCCCGCGGCGCGGACCCGATGATCCTGCCGATGGCGGCGTTCCTGCACGGCCTCGGCTGGGTGATGGTCGCGCGCCTCTCCGCACGGTGGGGCGGCCTGCAGGCCACGTGGTCCCTCATCGGCGTGGGTGCCTTCGTGGCCACGCTGTTCGTGGTGCGGCGCGTGGGCGACCTGCGCCGCCACAAGTACACCGCGCTCGCGCTCGGCATCGGCCTGCTGCTTCTGCCGATGGTGCCCGGCATCGGCTTCTCCAGCGGCGGCGCGCGCATCTGGGTGAGCATCGGCCCCGTCAACTTCCAGCCGGGCGAGTTCGCCAAGATCCTGCTCGCGGTGTTCTTCGCCGCGTACCTGGACGAGCGCCGCCACCTCATCGTGGAGAGCGAGCGCCGCATCGGCCCGGTCACCCTGCCCGAGCCCCGCCACCTGGCCCCCGTGCTGGTGGCCTGGGGGATGTCGGTGGTCATCATGGTGGGCCAGCGCGACCTGGGCTCCTCGTTGCTGTTCTTCACGCTGTTCGTGGTGCTGCTGTGGCTCGCCACGGAGAAGACCGGCTACCTGGTGGTGGGCCTCGGTCTGTTCGCCGCCGGCGCCGTGGCTGCCTACAACATGTTCGGCCACGTGCAGACGCGCGTGTCGATCTGGCTGGACCCCTGGCCCCTGTACGAGACGAAGGGCTACCAGAACATCCAGGCCCTCTTCGGCCTGGCGAACGGCGGGATGACCGGCACGGGCCTGGGCCTCGGTTCGCCGCAGATGGTGCCGGCCGCCCACAACGACTTCATCTTTGCCTCCATCGGCGAGGAACTCGGGCTCATGGGCGCGACGGCAGTGCTCGCGGCGTTCGTGCTGCTGGTGGGCGCCGGCATGCGCACCGCGCTGCGCACCACGAAGGACTTCGAGAAGCTGCTGGCGGCAGGGCTCACCACGATCCTCGGCGTGCAGGCCTTCATCATCGTGGGCGGGGTGCTGCGCGTGGTGCCGCTGACCGGCGTGACGCTGCCGTTCATGAGCTACGGCGGCAGCAGCCTGGTGGCCAACTACGTGCTGCTCGCCCTGCTCGTGCGCATCAGTGACTCCACCGCGCGCGAGCTGCGCGAGGTGCCGGTGCGGGAGGGGCGCCGGTGAACCAACGCATCCGTCACCTCACAGCGGTCCTGCTGCTGCTGTTCGGCACGCTGTTCGTGTCGCTCACCAACTGGCAGGTGCGACAGCAGAACGTGCTGCGCGCCGACGGCCGCAACAACCGCACCACCCTGCGCGACTTCGACTCCCCCCGCGGCCGCATCCTCACCGCCGACAACAAGGTGATCGCCGACACCGTGCCGGTGGACCGCGCGGCGCACCCGAACGACAAGTTCGACTGGCAGCGCACCTACCCGTTCGGCGACCTGTACGCGCACCTCACCGGCCACTACACGTTCGGCTTCGGCAGCACGATGACGGAGAAGAAGTTCGACGACGTGCTGTCCGGCCGCACCGCCCAGCAGCAACTGGAGGCAACCGGCAGCCTCTTCGAGAAGACGGACACCAGCGGCACGGTGCACCTCACCGTGAACAGCGAGCTGCAGGAGACCGCGAAGGCGGCCCTCAAGGGTCGCGAGGGCAGCGCAGTGGTGCTGGACCCGCGCACCGGGGCGGTGCTCGCGATGTACTCGAACCCCTCGTACGACCCCAACAAGGTGGCCTCCCACGACGGCGGTGCGGTGCTCGGGTACCTCAACGAACTGAACGCCGACGAGGGCAAGCCCCTGCTCGCGAACGCCTGGCAGGAGCGCTACATGCCCGGCTCCACGTTCAAGATCGTGACCACCACAGTGGGCCTGGAGACCGGCGCGCTGAACGACCTGTCGGTGTTCGAGGACTCGCGGTCCTGGACGCCGCCGGACACGAAGAAGCCGATCCGCAACTACGGCAAGAAGGTCTGCGGCGGCGACCTGGCGGAGGTGTTCCGGCGCAGCTGCAACATCCCGTTCGCCCAGACCGCCGTGACCGTGGGGCCGTCGCTGTTCGTGAACGGCGTGAACAAGTTCGGCTTCGATGAGCAGCTGCCGTTCGACCTGCCGGGGGCCGCATGGTCCACGTTCGGCGGCACGGCGGCCGAGTTCGACGACTCGCTCGCCCTGCTCGCCATCCACGGCTTCGGCCAGGGAGAGGTGCAGGTGGTGCCGCTGCACCTGGCGATGATCGCAGGTGCAGTGGCGAACGGCGGCGAGATGCGCGCGCCGTTCGTGGTGGCCGACACGCGCACGGCCAGGGGCACCGTGATCTCGGCCACACAGCCCCGCACGTGGAAGACCCCGATGGCCCCGGCGACAGCCGCCACGCTGCGGCGCCTGATGATCGGCGTGGTCGAGAACGGCACGGCGACGTGCTGCATGCGCCTGGCGAACGGCGTGGTGGCCGCCGCGAAGACTGGCACGGCGCAGCTGAACCCGGAGGGCCAGAAGCAGCGTTCGCACGCCTGGATCACCGCGTTCGCGCCTGCCGGCGAGGGCCAGGTGCCGCGCGCGGTGGTGGCCGTGATGCTGAAGGGCGTGAACGACGAGATCAGTGCCGGCACGGGCGGGCGCCTGGCCGGCCCGGTCGCGAAGACCTTGCTGGACATGGCGATGAGGGTCATCCCCGAATGACACGGACAGGCCGCCGACACGCCCGCGGGTAGCCTGCAATGGTCCTATGGCAGGCCCGAACCCCACCATCATCAACGACCGGTACCAGCTCGGCGACCGCATCGGCCGCGGGGGGATGGCCGAGGTCTGGAAGGCCCGTGACCTGCTGCTCGACCGCGAGGTCGCCATCAAGGTGCTGTTCCCCGAGAACGCCGCGGACCCTTCCTTCGTGGAGCGCTTCCGCCGCGAGGCCCAGTCCGCTGCCGGCCTGAACCACCCGAACATCGTGGGCGTCTACGACTGGGGCCAGCACGGCAGCACCTACTTCATGGCCATGGAGTTCGTGCCGGGCAATACGCTCGCCCAGATCATCCGCCGCTACGGCTCGCTGCGTGCCGAGGTGGCCGCGCGCATCGGTGCCCAGGTGGCCGACGCACTCGCCTTCGCGCACCGCAACGGCGTGGTGCACCGCGACGTGAAGCCGGCGAACATCCTCATCACCGATGACGGCGTGGCGAAGGTCGCCGACTTCGGCATCGCCCGCGCGATCGATGCCGGCCACGACGATGGCCTCACGCAGGAGGGCTCCGTGATGGGGACCGCCACGTACTTCTCGCCGGAGCAGGCCAAGGGAGAGGCCGCCGACCCGCGCAGCGACATGTACTCGCTCGGGATCGTGCTGTACGAGATGGTCGCGGGACGGCCGCCGTTCGTCGCCGAGACAGCACTCGCCACCGCGTACAAGCAGGTGCACGACAACGCAGTGCCACTGCCGCAGGTGGCCCCCGGGGTGCCGAACCGTTTTGCCGCCATCGTGGCCAAGTGCCTGGCGAAGGAGCCCCAGGTCCGTTACGCCACGGCTGACGGGATGCGCGACGACCTCCGAAACTTCCTTGCGGGCAACAAGGTGATCGCGTACGAACAGGCCGCCGGCCGCATGCCGATGTTCGGCGACGAGTCCGATGCACCGACCACGGCCGTCACCACGGTGCCGGCGTCTGCGGTGAGCGGCCCGGGTGGTGCGGGTAGTGCCGGTGTCGGTACTGGTGCCAGCGCTGGCGTCGGCACGAGTGGTGCAGATGACGCGGCTGACACCCAGTTGCTGCAGCGCACGCAGGTGATGCCCGCCGGCGCAGCCGGGGCGGCCAGCGCATCGGCTGCGGGCATGGGAGGCTCCGGCGGTGACGTGCACCTGCCCGACTTCGAGGATGAGGGCAAGGGGCGTGGCTACATCGCCGGTGCGGTCGCAGCTGCGCTGGTGCTGATTGCCGGTGCGGTCTTCCTGGTCACGAGCGTGATGGGCAACGAGGCGATGAAGGTGCCGGACGTGGTCAACATGCTGTACGCGGATGCCGCCAAGCTGCTCACGGAGAAGGGCCTGAACGTCACGCCGAACCCGGTGGCGAAGGAAGGCGTCGCCGACGACACCGTGTATGAGCAGAACCCCGCAGCGAACCAGCCCACCAAGCCGGGCGACACGATCACCCTCACCTACAACCCGTCGAAGCCGCCGGTGGCCGTGCCCGCAATCCAGGGCCTGACCATCGCGGATGCCACCGCCAAGCTGCAGGCAGTCGGACTGTTGCTCACCGTCACCGAGACGCGCCTGGACCCCACTCTCGGCAACGGCCAGATCATCAGCCAGGACCCGCAGGCCACCCAGCAACTGCCCGCCGGCGGCACCGTGAAGGTGGTCGTGTCCGGCGGCGCGGGCCAGGTCATCATCCCGAACGTGTCCAACCAGACGTCCACCGCTGCCCAGACGCTGCTGCAGGGTGCGCCGTACAAGTTCGTGGTGACCATCGAGAACGAGCCCAGCGCAACCGTGGCGAAGGGTCTCGTCACCCGTACCGACCCGGTGTTCGGCATGCCGGCGGACTCCGGCGCGCCGATCAAGGTGTACCTCTCCTCCGGGCCACAGCAGGTTGCCGTGCCGTCCGTGGAGGGCAAGACCGAGGCAGACGCGCGGGTCACGCTGACGACCGCCGGCCTCGTTGCCGACGTGCGCTACGCGACAGTCCCCGCAGGCGACCCGAACGACGGCAAGGTGATCTCACAGGGCACCGCAGCCGACACGATGGTCGACCCGAA
>CAYXRQ010000131.1:0-4787 GCA_964466765.1 uncultured Bifidobacterium sp.
TCGTCCTCGTCGTGGTGCCCCGGCCCGTGGTCGTCGTCCTCGTCATCCTCGTGGTCGTCATCGTCGTCCCCTCCGCCCCAGGGCACCGACGGCTTCGTGCCGCTGCCGGCCGCGGGCACTGTCCCTTGTCCCGGCGCGGGGGCTCCCGGGTTCACCGGGTTGACCGGGGCAACCGCTGTCTCGTTCACGACCGTCACGGTGACCTTGCCGGCCACGAGTGACGCGAACAACTCCAGCCGCTCGGCCCCCTTGTTGAAATGCACCTTCACTGTCCCGTCGGGAGCGGTGCGCGCCGGCTCGGCGGTCCACCCGGCGGCGGGCACCACGTCGGTCACCTTGATGGTGCCGTCGGCGCTGTCGATGACGACCGTCCCGGCGGTGCCGACCTTGTAGGAGGTGACATCGGGGGAGATAACCGTGGAGTTCGCGGTGACTGGAGTCCCTGGGCTCGCGGCTGAGGAGACGTTCCCCGCCGGTGCAGAACCGCCGGTGCCGGTGGCTGCGGCAGGTGCCGTGCCGAGTGCGGCAGCCCTCGCGGCATCATCAGACACCCCGGTGCCCGGACTGGAGAGCACGGCGGAGTTCAGGGTGAACGCCGCCACTCCTGCCGCCAGCACTCCTGCAGCTGACAATGCGGTGGTGATACCGATCTTCATCGTGGGGGACTCCTTGGTCTCTTGCCGTCTCTGACAACGTACGGAGGCCCCACCCAAGGGACCGTCAGGTCTCGTCAAAGATTCCCCCAAATCACGGGCCCCGGCCCCGCGGGGGGAGGAGCAGGCCGTCCCATGCGACCACAATGGGGGGGATGCTTGTGCTGCTGGTGGAGGACGACAGGTCGATCGCCGAATCGGTCACGGCCTCGCTGTCGGCTGCAGGCATGGAGGTGGCCCACGTGACGTCTGGCGCCGCGGCCGTCGATGCCCTCTCGCTCGCCGTCCCCGACGTGGTGCTGCTCGACCTCGGGCTGCCGGACATGGACGGTCTCGACGTGGCGAGACTCATCAGGGAGAAGTCGCACGTGCCGATCATCATCGTGAGCGCGCGCGGTGACGAGCTCGACCGCGTCCTCGGGCTGGAACTGGGTGCGGACGACTACGTGGTGAAACCGTTCAGCCAGCGCGAACTGCTCGCACGCATCCGGGCTGTCACCCGGCGCGGGGCTGCGGATGCGGCTTCGACCGGGCCCGTTGCCGCGGCACCCGCGGGGCGTCTCCTGCTGGACGAGCGCACCAGGACCGTCACGGTGGACGGCGCGGAGGTCGTGCTCACGGCGAAGGAGTTCGACCTGCTGGCGTACCTCGTGTCCGAGCCGGGGGTGGTGTTCCGCCGCAACGACATCCTCGAGCACGTGTGGGACGTGAACTGGTACGGCACCACGAAGACTCTCGATGCCCACGTGGCCTCGGTCCGCAAGAAGATCGGGCACCCCGACTGGGTCCAGGCCGTCCGCGGCGTGGGCTTCAGGTACGTGGAGACGGAAGGATGAGGACGCGACTCGCTGCGGGCTTCCTCGGGGTGTCGCTGCTCATCCTCACCGTGTTCAGCGCGCCGATGGTCTCGTTCGTCTCCCAGGCCGAACGCGACCGCCTGGTCACCGAGCTGGAGCGCGACGCGTTCATCCTCGCGGGCCACGCGAAGGAGACCCTCGCGACCACGACCGGCGCCGTGCTGCCGTCGCTCGACCCGTACGTGGCCGCCTATGACGCCGTCAGTGACGCCCGTGTCGTCGTCACCAACTCTGCGGGGCGCGCCATTGCGTCGAACGACCCGACCGTCGTCATCGGGGAGAGCTTCGCCAACCGGCCGGAGATCGGGACGGCGCTCGGCGGCCAGCCCGCCACCGGCGAGCGCGCATCGGCCACTCTGGGGGGCACCCTCGTGTTCGTGGCCGTGCCCGTCCTGTCGGGAGACGACGTGCTCGGCACGGTGAGACTGTCGCACCCGAAGTCGCACGTCGACGAGCAGGTCCGCCGGCGGGTGCTCGGCATCATCGGGGCGGGTGCCATCTCGCTGCTTGCCGCCGCCGTGGTCGCGGTGTTCCTGGGCAGCACCATCAGCAGGCCGGTCGTGCGGCTGCGCCGCGCGACCGAGACCCTCGCCCAGGGTGACTTCGAGGCGCATGCTGATGACTCGACCGGGCCGCGCGAGATCAGGGAGCTCGCGCGGAGCTTCAACACCATGTCCGGCCGGCTCGGTCTCATGGTGGAGAACCAGCGCCAGTTCGCGGGGTCCGTGTCGCACCAGCTCCGCACCCCGCTGACGGCACTGCGCCTGCGGCTGGAGCAGGCCGAGTCCGCCGTCGGCTCGGACGACACAGCGGCAGCAGAGGCGATCGAGGCCTCGCGCGCCGAGACCGACCGGCTCCAGGACATGGTGGAGCAGCTGCTCGCGCTCGCGCGTCTGGAGGGTGCGAGCGCGAAGACGGTGGACGTCGATGCAGTCCGCGTGGTGCAGGACCGCATGGAACTGTGGACCCCGCTCGCCGAGGAGAGGGGAATCACGGTCACGCTGGATGCGCCCGGGTCGGCGCGGTGCGCGGTGGTCGAGGGCGGCCTGGAGCAGATCGTGGACAACTTCATGGACAACGCGATCTCCGTGTCGCCCGACGGGTCGCAGATCATGGTGCGGGTCACCGTCTCGGGTGAGCGCGTCGTGCTGGACGTGGAGGACTCGGGGCCCGGGCTGACGGACGAACAGCGCGAGCTGGCCTTCGACCGGTTCTGGCGCGGCCCGGCATCCACCGGCGAGAGCGGCAGCGGCCTCGGGCTTGCGATCGTGCGCCAGCTGGCGGTCGCGAGCGGCGGCGAGGCTGAACTCCTCGGCAGTCCCGGCGGCGGGGTCAGGGCGCGCGTGCGCTTGGCCGCGCGCTAGTCGGCGTCGATCCAGCGCGGGACGCGCTCGAGCAGTTCCAGACTGACGTCGCGGCATCGGTCGAGCACGCCGCACAGGGCCTCGTCGTTGCCCTTGTAGACGCTGGCGAGCGTCACCTGGATGCGCGACACCACCGAGAGGCTGCGCTCGGGTGCGTCCGTGACCTGGTGGAACGAGTCGATGGCCGAGATCTCGAGTGGCAGTTCCATTCCCCCGATGCCTGCCACCTCTGTGGCGAGCACGAGGAGGTCCGGCGGGGAGGTGAGCGGCGGGAAGGCCCAGGTGAAGACCAGCGGGAACACGAAGGAATCGGGCGGGTCGCCGTCGGGGTCGTCCATGGCGAGGACGGCGTCCTCGAAGCTGAGCAGCGCTCGCGGGTCGATCTCCAGGCTGACATGGAGGTCGATGGGCCCGCTGCAGGCCTCCTCGGGGTGGAGGTCGACCTCCCACAGCTGGCCGAGCGAGTACGTCTCCACGAAGTGACGCTCGTCGTGCACGTGGAAACCGTGGTCCACAGCGTGGCTCTTCAGGTCGGAGACGAAGCCCGCGATGTCGATGACTGCCACGCAGCGCACACTACCGTTTGGGGGTGCCCCGCTTCGATTACGACTCCGACGACCGCGACCTCATCGGTTTCCTCCACGACGTCGCGGATGCCGCCGCCGACACGCTGGACGAGATCGAGAACTGGGACTTCTCCGGCGAGCGCGAGGGGCAGTACGAGGCGGATGTCGTGGTCGATGACGTCATCGTGGCGATGCTCGAGTCGGCCGGCTTCGACGTGCTCTCCGAGGAGAGCGGTTCGAGGGGCGATGTCGAGACGGTCTCCGGCGGCAGTCTCCTCGCGGTGGTCGACCCGCTCGACGGCTCCACCAACGCGAGCCGCGGGCTCCCGTGGTACGCCACGTCCATCTGCATCGTGGACCGTGACGGCCTGCGCGCCGCACTCGTGGCCGAGCAGTCCGGCAGCGAGACACGGTATGCCGCCGTGCGCGGCGGCGGAGCGAACTGTGACGGCGCCCCGCTGCGTGTCCGGCCTGTGACCAGTCTGGGTGATGCCGTCATCGGCGTGAACGGGGCGCCCCCGCACGACCCGGGCTGGTGGCAGACGCGCTCGCTCGGTGCCGCGGCACTCGACATCTCGCTCGTGGCGAAAGGTGCCCTCGACGGGTACGTCGACTTCCATGACCACGGCGTGTGGGACTACCTCGCGGCGGTGCTGATCTGCCGCGAGGCCGGCTGCGTGGTGGACGACGCCGAGGGTAGGGATCTCCTCGTTCTCGATCCGGCGGTGCGGCGCTCCCCGGTGGTGGCAAACTCACGTCCATTGCTCGACGCACTCACCTCCGCACGCCGGCGCTCCTTGCGCTGAGCCTCCTCGCGGCCTCTCTCGCCGTTCCCGTGGTGCCGCCCGCCGGTGCCGCTTCCACGTGCGCGCGCGGCGGGGCCTGCCGTCCGGGTGACACCGGCCCCGGCGGGGGCACGGTGTTCTACTCCGCCCCGTCCCCGCAGTGGTGGGGCACCCACATGGAGGCAGTGCCGCTGCGGACGGGGCGCGGGATGCCGTGGTCGCTGCGGCCCACCGAGTCGGTGCTCGGCGGCGACCAGCGCACGATCATCGACCACAAGGGCATCGGCTACGGGGCCGTCAACACGGCCGCGATCGTGGCCCAGAACGGATCGGGAAGCTACGCGGCCGCCCACGTGGACTCGCGAGTGATCAACGGCAAGTCGGACTGGTTCCTCCCGTCGCACGCAGAACTGAACGCTCTCTACAACTTCTTCGCGCTGCGAGGCAGGCCGGCCATGGACAAGGCGCCCTACTGGTCATCATCGGAGAACAACTCGAACTACGCCTGGTACCAGCTGTTCCAGGACGGCACCCAGTTCACCGACGAGAACGGTCTCGGCCG
>CAYXRQ010000132.1:0-4713 GCA_964466765.1 uncultured Bifidobacterium sp.
GGAGGCGCTCCAGTTGCTTGCGCGCCTGCCCGAGACCGACAGGGTCCGCCGCATCGCGGCGGCGGCGCGGCTGTCCATGAACCCCGTGGACGACTTCGACAACCAGCTCGCGCTCCTCCTGCCGCGCGTGAAGGCCGACGAGGCAGCGCGCCAGGAGTACCTCGACATCCTCGAGTCGATGGGTCCCGAGGACCCCCGCACCGCGAAGTACCGCCGCCAGCTCAGCTCGCACCTGTACTGACGGCACCTGCACCAGCACCCGCCGCGGGTGCAGTTCCGCGGCCCGGCAAGGCCCGCCCACATTCGCGGCCATGGCACAGATCCGCTCCGTCATCGACGACATCGTCTCCCGTGTGGTTCACCACATCCTGTTCGTCGGTCCGCGCCGGATCGTCGCCGGCGCCCTGACTGCCGGGGTGCTCGCCCTCGCGGGGTGGTTTCTCTTCGCCCCCGCACCGCCCGCGGTGGAGTCAGTGCTGCCGCCGTCGGGGAGCACTGCTGTCATGCATCCCACTGTCTCCTCGGGTGCCGTCCCCTCCGGCACAGTCGCCGGCGGGACGGTGAGGGTCCACGTGGCGGGCGCCGTGCGGCGCCCCGGCGTGTACGAGGTCCCGGCGGACGGCCGGATCATCGATGCGGTGCGAGCGGCGGGCGGCGCCAGTTCGTCGGCCGACCTCGACGCGATCAACCTGGCCCAGACACTCCGCGACACCGAGCAGGTGTACGTGCCCACGCGCACCCGCACCTCGCCGCGCACCTCACCGCGGACGGCACCCCGCTTGCGTCCCACCACCGTCCCCCCGGCTGTGTCGCCGGCGCCGACCGGGTCCACGGTGCTCCCGTCTACCGAGCCGACCGTGCCGGGAACGAGGAAGACCGTCAACGTCAACCAGGCGACAGCCTCCCAGCTGGAGGAGCTGCCCGGCGTGGGCGAGGTCACGGCCCGGCGCATCATCTCGTGGCGCCAGTCCAAGGGACCGTTCGCCACCGCGGAGGACTTGATGAAGGTCGAGGGGATCGGGCCGGCGAAGTTCGCCGCGATGAAGCCCTTCGTCAGCGTGTGATCACAGCGCGCCGAGCGCGAGCGCTGCGAGGAGCACCGCGCCCACGGCGCCGAGCCACAGGCCGGAGCCGAGCACCAGGAACTCGCGGGTCCATTCCCGCCACCCGGCCACTGCGCGCCGGGTCACGCGCCCTGCCACCATCTGGCCGAGCACCCACCACACGGCGAGGCTCGCGAGCACGGCGGCGGCGATGCGCAGCGTGCCGCTCGCCGCGGGAATGCCCGCGACCGGCATGAGTGGGAACGCGGCGACGAGTGCCACGAACGACACGGCACCGCCCACTGTGCCGCCGAGCACCACCTTCAGCACCCAACCGACGGCCACGATCGACAACGACACGGCGATCCCCGTCAGGCCGCCGCGGGAGCGCACGGACCGCCGCGTCGCGGCGATTCCCCCCGGGAACGACGCGCGGTCGGGGTTCCGTCGTTCTGCCACCCTGCGATCGTACGGCGGGCGGCACGGGCGGCCGTGGCACCTGCGGACCGTGGTCCCGTGCGCAGCGGCCATGTGGTCCGGCACGTACCTCGGCAGATGGTGGGACACCGGGCGCGGCGGTCTGGCCGCCGCCGTTCTCCTCGCGTGCGTCGCGCTCGCCCGCCGTTCACCGGTGGTGCTCCTCGCGGCAGTCGTGGTGTCCGGTTCTGCCTGGGCGTCCCTCTCGTGGTCCGTGCCGCCGGCGGCGAACGACGAATGCGGCGGCACGGTGCGTCTGGTCGACGACCCGAGGCCGGCAGGCCCGGGCACGGCAGTGGTGGTCGACACGGGGGAGATGCGGCTGCGGGCCGTCGCGCACGGCCCCGGTGCATGGCGCATCTCGCGGCTCTCGGCCGGGGACGGCGTGGAGATGCACGGCGAGTGCGGGCCATCGGCACGGTTCGCCGGCCGCGACCGCGTGAACCACGTGCTCGGGACGATGCGCGTGAGCGAGGTCGGTGCTGCGGAGCCGTCGTCGTCACCTGCGCACAGGGCCGCAAACAGGATGCGGGCACTCGTGGAGCGCGGTGTGCGCCACATGACGGACGATGACGCCTCGTTGTTCATGGGGCTCGTCATCGGCGACGACAGGCACCAGCCACGTTCGATGGTCGACGACTTCAGGACGAGCGGCCTGTCCCACCTGTGCAGCGTCTCGGGGCAGAACGTCGCCTACGTGCTCGCGCTGTGCGGGCCGCTCCTGCGTCGCCTGCGCCCTGCGGCACGGCTGACCTCGACGCTCTCGGTGATCGGGTGGTTCGTGGTCCTCACGCGTGCGGAGCCGTCCGTGCTCCGGGCGTCGATGATGGCCGCGGTCGTCGCGGTGAACTTCTTCAGGGGCAGCCCGCGGAACGCGCGTGACGTGCTGGCGGTGTCCGTCACGGTGCTGCTCGTCGTGGACCCGATGCTCGCCCACAGCGTGGGGTTCGCACTGTCCGCCGGAGCCACGGCAGGTCTTGCGTGGCTGTCGCGGCCCCTCGGTTCGCGGTTGGGTCTGCCCGGTGTCCTCGCGGCGACCATTGCGGCACAGGCCGGCACGCTGCCGGTCGCGCTCCTCGTGTTCGGCAGGGTGCCCCTCGTCTCGCTCCTCGCGAACCCGCTCGCTGTGCCCGTGGCGGGGGCGGTGATGCTCGTCGGCATCCCCGCGGCAGCGTTGTCTGCCCTTCTTCCCGACGCGGTGGCCGCGCCGCTGTGCGCGTTCATGGCGCTCCCCGTACGGTGGGTCGCCGGCGTCGCGGCTGTCGGTGCCCGCATCGAGCCGCACGGCACTGCCGCGCTCGGTGCGTGGGCGGCGGTCGGCTTGGCAGCAGTGCTGTGGGTCAGGCGACACCGGGCTGTGGCAGGGTAGGGGAATGGCGGCGTACGTGGTGTCCGGTGACGAGACCCTGATCGGTCTCGAGCTCACCGTCCTAGTCGACCGTCTCGTCGGCGACAACGACCGTTCGATGATGGTCGAGGACTTCGACCTCGCCGATGCGGGCCTCCAGGTCGGGCTGGTGGCCGATGCGCTCGGCACCATGCCGTTGTTCACCGAGAGACGAATCGTCGTGCTGCGCAACGTGCACGGAGCGCCCGCAGAGGTCCTCGAGCCGGTCGTCGCCGCCATCGCGGGCCGGGTGGACGAGGTCGATGTCGTCGCCACTGTCACCGGGCGCCAGCCGAAGGCGTTCGCGGACGTCATGAAGAAGGCCTCCGCGGAGAGCATCGGTGCCAGTGTCGGCACCGGGAGGAACGACAGGCTGGGACGCGTAGAGGTGCAGCTGGTGGAGGCCGGTCTCTCGTACTCGCCCGAGGTGCCCCAGATGATCGTGCGGTGGCTGGGCGAGGACCATTCCCGGCTCGCCGGTCTCGTCCAGACCCTCGTGTCCACCTACGGGGAGAACGCAAAGCTTGTGCGCTCCGATGTGGACCTGTTCCTCGGCGGGGCGGGCAGCGTGGCGCCGTGGGACCTCACCGATGCCATCGACGCGGGCGACACCTCCGGCGCGCTCGTCATGCTGCACCGCTTCCTTGCTGACGGCACGCACGCGCTGCAGGTCCTCGCGTTGCTCGCCAACCGCTACGGGCAGATGATGAAGCTCGACGGACGCGGGGTGCGCACGGGTGCAGACGCGGCCGCGATCCTCGGCGGCAAGGAGTTCCCCGCACGGAAGGTGCTGGAGCAGTACCAGAAGCTCGGCAGCGGCGGCGTCGCCCGCGCCATGTCCCACCTGGCGGCGGCGGACGTTGACCTGCGCGGGGGCAAGGACTGGCCGGACGTGCTCGTGCTCGAGGTGCTCGTGGGGCGGCTGTGCCAGCTGGTGCCGGCGCGCGGCGGAAGGGTTACTTCGCGGCGAGCTTCTTCATGAGGCGCGACTTGCGGCGGGCGGCGGCGTTGGGGTGGATGATCCCCTTCGACGCGGCCATGTCGAGGCGCTTCACGGCGAGGCGGAGGCTGACATCGGCGTCGGCGGTGCCGGCGGCCTGCTCTGCGTTCTTCACCCGGGTGCGCAGCTCGCTCTTGACCGCCTTGTTGCGGTCGGCTCGCTTCGCGTTGGTGAGGATGCGCTTCTTTTGGCTCTTGATGTTTGCCACGGTCGGAAAGGCTAGCGGTGGCAGCCCCGCGCCCCAACCAGCGCGGTGAGTGTCCTGACCTGTCAGGGGGCACAGACCCCTGCCCACAGGCTCCGCGGATAGAGTCGGGTAGCCCATGGACCTCGCCAAAATCCGCAATTTCTCGATCATTGCCCACATCGACCACGGCAAGTCCACCCTCTCCGACCGCATCCTCGAGCTGACCGGTGCGGTCGAGGCCCGCGACATGAAGGCCCAGTACCTGGACACCATGGACCTGGAGCGCGAGCGCGGCATCACCATCAAGGCCCAGAACGTCCGCGTCGACTGGAAGGGGCACACCTACCACCTCATCGACACCCCGGGGCACGTGGACTTCGGGTACGAGGTCAGCCGCTCCCTTGCCGCGTGCGAGGGCGTGGTGCTGGTGGTGGACGCAGCCCAGGGCATCGAGGCCCAGACGCTCGCGAACTGCTACCTCGCGCTGGAGCACGACCTCGAGATCGTGGCGGCACTCAACAAGATCGACCTCCCGGCGGCCGAGCCAGACCGCTACGCGGCCGAGATCGAGAACATCCTCGGCATCCCCGCCGGCGAGATCCTCCGAATCTCGGCAAAG
>CAYXRQ010000133.1:0-4710 GCA_964466765.1 uncultured Bifidobacterium sp.
ACCTCGAACATGCGCCGCGACTCCTCGTTCACGATGAGGTCTGCGTAGCGCTGCCGGTAGCGGGTGTCGGTGTCGGTGATGCCGTGCCATTTGTCGGGGAGGGGCCGGACAGCCTTCGAGAGGAGCACGCACGACGAGACCTTGACGGACAGCTCGCCCTTGCGGGTGGTAATGACCGTGCCGTGGACGCCCACCCAGTCACCGAGGTCGAGCGCGTTGATCTCGTCGAACGCTTCCTCGCCCACGACCGACTTCGAGACGAACAACTGAACCGAGTCCGTGCGGTCCTGCAGCGTGACGAAGATGAGCTTTCCCTGGTCGCGGCTGAGCATCACGCGGCCGGCCACGGCCACCGGTGTCTCGGTCTCGGTGCCTGCCTCCAGGTGACCGTGCTCCGCCCGTATCTCGGCGAGGGAGTGCGACCGGTCGAACCGGTACGGGTACGGGTCTGTCCCGCTCTCGCGCATCGCACCGATGCGTGCCAGTCGCCGTGCCTTCTCGGCCTCCAGGCCGCCGGTCGTCGATGGCTCGTCATGGTCGCTCACAGTGTCTCCACGGTAGTTGGTGGGGCCCATCACCCGGAAAGTGGTTGCAGGGGTACGGTGTCGTCGTGGGACGACTGGTGCGACTTCTGCTGGCCGGCGCGGTCATCGTCTCCATGCTCCCCGCAGCCGGTGCCACGGCATCACGTGATCTCCCCGGGGGCCTCGACACTCCGGTCGTGTCCGTCTCGCGGTCCGTCTCGCTCACCTCTGTCGACGTCTCGCGCATCTCTGCCGCGGCGAGGGACGTGGGGGCCGTGCCCCACGCACTCAGGTATGCCACGTTCGCGATGACCGCCTACCTGCGGGGTGACGAGGTCCTGATGCAGCAGCCGAAGGGCTGGCGCGTGCCGATGGGCGCGAGGATCCTGCCCGTCGAGTTCGTCCGGGTCACCGGAGGCGAGGAGATGGCTGCCGTGCTCGAGGCCGGGCAGGTGATCATGGGGGAGAACTCCGCGCGGATCCGCGACGCCCGCGTCGGTGACACGGTGTCGCTGCGGGACTCGCGCGACCGCGTGCGCAGGTTCACGGTGGGCATGATCGTCTCCAACGAGTTCGCCCAGGGCGAGGACCTCATCATGTCCGCAGGGGACGGCGCCTCGATGGGGGTCACGACGGTCTCGCGCGTGTCCATCACCGGTGTCGGCCGGCCGGCGGACCTCTACGCGGCCCTGCGCCGGCGCAAGGTGGACCTCGGGGGCACGTACCGCCTGCGCACCACGTGGGACCTGCCTAACCCCGACGCGACGCTCGGCATCGCGACCGCGAAGCTGCTGCTCGGCGAGTTTGCGTTCAGGCCCACGAACTCGTCCGCCATCCACGTGGAGGACGCATGGCGGACCGCCAACATCGCGTGGTTCCAGCGGTACCAGGCGATCAAGCTGCGCAACAACTGCCACAAGAAGGTCGTCGATGCCATCGAGGGCGCCCTGCGGGACGTGGTGAAGGCCGGGCTCGCCGGGAAGATCAACGTGGCGAACTCCAACCGGTACGGCGGCTGCTACGTGGGCCGGTACAACCGGCTCGCCGGGATGTTCGGTGCGCCGTCCCGTCACGCCTTCGGCATGGCGATCGACGTGAACACGCTCGACAACGCGCAGTGGAAGACCCCCGTCCTCGACTGCGGCGTGGTGCGCATCTTCCGCAAGTGGGGATTTGCGTGGGGCGGCAACTTCTGGCCGGCCGACGGAATGCACTTCGAGTGGGTCGGCGAGCGCCGTGACCAGATCGGGTACCCCTCGAGAAACTGCCCGAACAAGGTGCCGGTCCCGTCCACGAGCGTGCCGGTGACCACGACCACAACTACCACCACCACCACCACCACGACCACGACGGTGGTCCCGGTCACGACGACAGTTCCCCCGACGACTGCTCCCCCCACCACTGCGCCGCCGGTCAGTTCCACGGTGTCACCCACGACCACCTGATGCCCCGCCCCGTGCGCGGGCCGCTCGGTAGCCTGAACCCGTGGCACATCGACTCGTGATCATCGGCGGCGGCCCTGGCGGGAACGCCGCGGCCACGTGGGCCGCCCGGTTCGGCGCCGAGGTCACCGTGATCGAGCGGGAGATCGTGGGGGGAGCGGCACACCTGCTCGACTGCATCCCCTCGAAGGCGATGATCGCGACCGGCGGGGCGATGAGTGCCACCAAGCGTTTCGCGGGGATGGGCATCGAGCAGCACGACGTGGAGATCGACGTCGACTCCCTCTCCGACCGCATCGGCGGGATCGTGAACCGCATGCAGCAGAGCACCACGCAGCTCCTGCAGAGCCAGGGAGTGAGGATCGTGATGGGCGAGGCCTCGTTCACCGGGCCGAACGAGGTCGTGGTGCGGTCGTCCTCCGGCGAGACACGTGTGCATGGCGACACGTTCGTCATCGCCACGGGTTCGCGCCCGCGCATCCCCGCCTGGGTGGTTCCGGACGGCGAGCGCATCCTCACCACCCGCGACTGCTACCCGCCGAAGGTGTTCCCGCGCAGCATCGTGGTCGTGGGCTCCGGGGTGACCGGCGTGGAATTCGTCCACATGTTCTCGTCGTTCGGCGCCGAGGTCACCCTCGTGGTCAGCCGCCAGCAGGTCCTCCCCGGCAAGGACGCCGAGGCAGCCGCTGCGCTCGAGGACCGGTTCCTCGACCGGGGCGTCCGTCTGCTGAAGGGCGCCCGTGCCCAGTCCATCGTGCGGGAGGGCGACGAGGTCGTCGTCTCCTGCGACGACGGCCGCACGGTTCGCGCCACGCACGCCGTCCTCGCGATCGGTTCCGAGCCGAACGTGGAGGGCCTGAACCTGGATGCCGCAGGGGTGGAGCTGGACAGCCGTGGCTACGTGGCGATCGACGAGCACTGCCGCACCAACGTGGCGCACATCTACGCCGCCGGCGACGTCAGCGGGAAGCTGCCCCTGTCATCGGTGGCCTCCATGCAGGGCCGCAAGATCGCCGAGCACGCCATGGGCCAGGTCCGCTCCGACATGCGCGTGCTCGACTACGACAAGGCAGCGTCCGCCATCTTCACCCAGCCCGAGATTGCCGATGTCGGCCTGGCCGAGGCCGAGGCGTTCTCCTCCGGTCGCAAGATCCGCGTCACCAAGGTCCCGTTCTCCAGCACGGCGAAGGCTCTCATCCACAACGACCCGCACGGGTTCGTGAAGCTCATCTCCGACCCCAACACCGGCGTGGTGCTCGGCGGCACCATCGTGGGCCGTCACGCGGGGGAACTCATCAGCGTGGTCGCGCTTGCAGTCACGGCGCACCTCAAGGTGGCGGACATCCTGGAGAGCCTGCTGGTGCACCCCTCGCTGGCCGAGGCGCTCACCGAAGCCGCCGAGTAGGTGCCGGTCCGGCGGCGCGTGCCGCGGGGCGCCTCTACTCGATGACGACCACGACGTCGCCGGCACCCACGGTGTCGCCCGGCTTGACGTTCACGGCCTTCACGGTGCCGCTCTTGTCGGCCTCGATCTGGTTCTCCATCTTCATGGCCTCGAGGACCACGACGCTCTGGCCTGCCTCCACGGTGGAGCCGACCTCCACGAGGACCTTCACGATGGTGCCCTGCATCGGCACGGCGACCTGGCCGCTGCCCCCGCCGGAACCGCCGGACGAGGACGCCGCACGTGCCGGCTTCTTCGCCTTCGGCGCTGCTGCCGCGGCGACGCCTGCGGACTCGGGCACCCACAGCTTCACGTCGAAGCGGCGGCCGTTGACCTCCACGGTGGTGGTGCGCTGCACGAGCGGTGCGTCGTCATCGCCGGCAGGCGCCGCAGGTGCCGCGGAGTCGATGCCGGAGAGGTCCAGGCGCTCCTCGACCCACTTGGTGGAGTGCTGGAACGCCACGAAGTCGGGGTGGCGGAGGATCGCGAGGTCGGCGGGGATCGTGGTGGCCACGCCCTCGACGACCATCTCCTCGAGCGCACGGATGGTGCGGGCGATCGCCGTCTCGCGGTCCTTGCCCCACACGATCAGCTTCCCGACGAGGTTGTCGTAGTACTGGCTGATCGAGTCGCCGGCCTCGTAGCCGCCGTCGAAGTGGACGCCGAAGCCGTCGGGCGTGACGAGCTTGTTGATCGGGCCGGGGGAGGGCAGGAACTTGCCGCCCGCGGGGTTCTCGGCGTTGATGCGGATCTCGATCGCGTGGCCGCGCCGTGCCGCGAGCACCTGCTTCTGCGTCATCGGCAGCTTCTCGCCGGACGCCACGCGGATCTGCCACTCGACGAGGTCGATGCCCGTGATGACCTCGGTGACGGGGTGCTCGACCTGGAGGCGCGTGTTCATCTCCAGGAAGAAGAAGTCGCCGTCCTGGTAGATGAACTCGACCGTGCCCGCGTTGTAGTAGCCGACGGCCTTGGCGGCCTTGACGGCGGCCTCGCCCATCTGGTCCTCGAGGCCGTCGGGCAGCGCGGCCGCCGGGGCCTCCTCGATGAGCTTCTGGTGGCGGCGCTGGGCGGAGCAGTCGCGGGTGCTGACCCACACCACGTTTCCGTGCTGGTCGCCCACCAGCTGAACCTCGATGTGGCGCGGCCAGGTGAGGTACTTCTCCACGTAGATCTCGTCCCGGCCGAAGAAGTTCTTGGCCTCGCGCTGGGCGGAGTCCATGGCGTCCTGCACCTCTGCCGCGGAGTGCACGACCTTCATGCCGCGGCCGCCGCCGCCGTACGCGGCCTTGATCGCCAC
>CAYXRQ010000134.1:0-4699 GCA_964466765.1 uncultured Bifidobacterium sp.
GCCCTCTGCGTGCGGGGGCGACATCATCGGCAGACGGGCGGTCAACCGGTCGCGGCGGGTCGCCGACACGCGCGCGGTGATGCGCTGGAGGCTGGGTGCGATGCGCTGCAGCAGGGCCGGTTCCGCCGTTCCGAAGCGGTAGCAGTCGCGCGGACCCACGGGGTCGGGGAACCAGCACAGCTCGCGGCCGCTGCCGGCGGGGCGCTGCAGCCACTCGCCGTCGTGCCAGCCGATCGACGAACCCGAGAGTGCCTCGTGGTGGCTGCGCGCACAGGCCGGACCCCCGGTTCCGTGGACCGCGAGATGTGCCTCGTCCACGGTGTCGAACGCGCGGGCGGCGTGCGCCACGAGAAGACCGCTGAGCCCCGGCATGGTCGCGGCGCCGGGCACGAGCACGGCGTTGTTAGTGGCGGCACGTTCCTGCAGGTCGACGAGGGCGAGCACGTCGGCCATGCCGTCCGCACAACTGACCACGTTGACGCCGTGGCTGAGGAACGTGCCGGCGAGCGCGGCGTGCCGGCCGCCCTGGGCCATGACCACGGTGCTGCAGTCGAGCAGCTCTGTCGCGTGCACGTGGTTCACGATGCGCGGGCGAAGGCCCTTCGAGGAGAGGATTGCGGACACCCTGGTGCCCACCAGCCCGGACCCGATCACACCGATGCCGGTGGATGACGGGGACACGCCGCTGAACGGCTCGGCGTCGGGGGCGGGCTTCATCGCGGTCAGCGCTGCGGGGTGACTTCCTGCCAGCCGCCGGTCTGGGCGGGCACGCCGCCCTTGCCGCGCAGGCGCAGGACCCCGGCAACAGAGCCGGCGATGGAGAGAACGAGGAGCACGCGACGAATGAACTTCATGGTTCCGCCTTTCGTGGGTGCCGGCACCGACGTACGGGTGGTGGGGCTAACAAGAATCGAACTTGTGACCTCATCCTTATCAGGGATGCGCTCTAACCGACTGAGCTATAGCCCCGTACAGGGGGTGGAGCCTATCGGGGGTCCGGAGCGGGTTCCACGGGCCGGGCCACGACCTCTTCCTCCAGCACGGTGACCCGCACCCCGCCCACCAGTTCGGTGACCAGGTTGAAGATCACGGCAGCCAGCACCCACAGGCCGGTGCCGAGCACCACGAGGAAGATGCCGAGCATCGCGGAACTGGCGAACAACTGGCCACCCTTGAACGTGAAGGACTCCCAGCCGAACGACGTGAGGAACTGCTCGATGTTGTCGATCGTGCCGGTCGCACTGGCCACGTTCCACAGCAGCACACCCGTCACCAGGAACACCACGTAGAGGGCGAGGTGCACGACGAGCCCCACCTTGAACGCGCTCCAGGCGTCGATGTCACGGATGACGCGCGAGACCCTGCGCACGCGGCGTTGGGTTGCGGGGCGGGACGCATCGGACACGTCCCGAAGCGTAGTGACTCCCCGGGTGGACCCCGGGTCAAGCGTTGCTTTCCCCATTGCTGCGCATCGCTGACGATGATGCGGTGACATCACCCAGTCGCACTGTGACTTCCACGTAGATGCCGTCATCCTGCATGTCCACAAGCGTGCTGTGGGAGATGTGGGCAACCCGCCGTGCCCCGTCCACACCGTGCGACGCGAGGGCGAGTGCGGCGGCGTCCGCGACGTTCTGTGCGTGCGCACGCGCGGCGACTGCTGCAAAGCCCCTGGTCACCGCGGCACAGCACGCGAACGCGAGGCCGATGGCCACTGCTGCGAGCGGTGCGGCGCTGCCGCGGGAGTCAGTCCTCGTCGGTGCTGAGGATCGGTGCGACCGAGGCAACGACTGCGCCATCATCGAGGTTCATGAGGCGAACGCCGGTGGCGGCGCGGCCCTGACTGGAGATCTGCCTGACCTCGGTGCGGATGGTGACGCCGTTGGAGGCGACAGCGACGATCTCGTCCTCGAGACCCACCATGAAGGCGGCCACGATGCGCCCCTTCTTGTTGGTGATCTTCAGGCCGATGACGCCCTGGCCGCCGCGGCCCTTGCGCGGGAACTGGGCGATCTGGGTGCGCTTGGCGTAGCCGGCGTCGCTCACGATGAGCAGTGCGTCGTCACCGCGGCCGGCGTCGACGGGTACGACCTCGTCGCCGGCCTTCAGGCGCATGCCGCGCACGCCGGCGGCCTGGCGGCCCATGGGGCGCACCTCGTTCTCGCTGAAGCGGATGACCTGGCCGCCGCGGGAGGCGATGAAGATGTCGTCGTCGCCCGTTGTCTCGATGACGCGCACGAGCTCGTCCCCGTCCTTCAGTGACACGGCGATGATGCCGTCACGGCGGCTGGAGTTGTACGCGTCGAACGCCGTCTTCTTGACCTGGCCGGACTTGGTGGCGAAGAAGAGGAACCGCTCGCCCGGGAACTCGCGGGTGTCGATGATGGCCTGGATCGTCTCGCCCGCCTGCAGCGGCAGGAGGTTCACAATCGGGATGCCCTTGGCCGTGCGCTCGCGCTCGGGGATGTCATTGGCGCGGATCTTGTAGACCTTGCCGCGGTTGGAGAAGAACAGCAGGTGCGCGTGGGCCGTGGTGAACATGACGCGGCGCACGATGTCGTCTTCCTTCAGCGTGGCGCCCTTGACCCCGCGGCCGCCGCGGGCCTGTGCGCGGAACTGCCCCGCCGGGACGGCCTTGATGTACTGGGCCTGGGTCATGACGACCACGAGCTCCTTGTCCTCGATGAGGTCCTCGAGGTTCATCTCGCCCACGTCGTTGCCGATGGCGCACACGCGCGGGGTGGCGAACTCCTTGCGCACGTCGGCCAGCTCGTCCTTGATGACGGTGCGGAGCTTGGCGTCGCTGGCGAGGATCTCCTCGTACTCCTTGATGCGCGCCTGCACGTCGGTGAGTTCCTTCTCGATGTCGATGCGCGAGAGACGGGTGAGCTGGCGCAGCTGCATGTCGAGGATGTCGATGGCCTGGCGCTCGCTGAACTCGTACGGCTTCTTCATGAGGGCGTCCTTGGCGGCCGCGGCGTCCTCGCTCTTGCGGATCAGCTCGATGATCTTGTCGATCACGTTGAGCGCCTTGAGGCGGCCCTCCAGGATGTGGCCGCGGTCGCGCGCCTTGTCCAGGCGGTGCTGCGTGCGGCGCGTGACGACCTCGATCTGGTGGTTCACGTAGCCGTTCAGTGCGTCGGCCAGGTTGACCGTACGCGGAACGCCGTCGACCAGCGCGACCATGTTCACCGGGAAGCTGGTCTGCAGCTGGGTCAGCTTGAACAGGTTGTTCATGACCACGTTCGCGTTGGCCTCGCGCTTCAGCTCGATGATGAGGCTGGTGGCGCCGCCGCTGGAGTTGTCGTTGACGTCGGCGATGCCGTCGAGCTCGCCACCGTCGACCAGCTCCTGGATGCGCGCCGCGATGGCCGAGCAGGAGGCCTGGTACGGCAGCTCGGTGACGCGGATCTCCATGCGGCCCTTGGTGCCCTCCTCGATGGTGACCTTGGCGCGCATCTTCACGCTGCCGCGTCCGGTGCGGTAGGCGTCGATGATGCCGGCGCGGCCGAGGATGGTGCCGCCGGTGGGGAAATCCGGGCCGAGCACGAACTTCATGAGGTCGTCGGGCGTTGCCCCGGGGTTGTCGATCAGGTGCACGGTGGCGTCGATGACCTCGCCCAGGTTGTGCGGCGGGATGCTGGTGGCCATGCCCACCGCGATGCCCTGGCTGCCGTTGACGAGCAGGTTCGGGAAGCGGGCCGGCAGAACCCTGGGCTCTTCCGAGGTGCCGTCGTAGTTGGGCACCATGTCCACGGTGTTCTCGTCGATGCCGTCCAGCAGGCGCATGGCGAGCGAGTGCAGGCGGGACTCCGTGTAGCGCGCCGCGGCAGGGCCGAAGTCCGGCGAGCCGTAGTTGCCGTGGAAGTCGATCAGGGGGTGGCGCAGCGAGAACGGCTGGGCCATGCGCACGAGAGCGTCGTAGATGGCGGAGTCACCGTGCGGGTGGTACCGCGCCATGGTGTCGCCGGTGACGCGGGCGCACTTCACGAACGGACGGTCCGGGCGGAAACCCTGCTGGTCCATGTCCCAGATGATGCGGCGGTGCACCGGCTTCAGGCCGTCGCGCACGTCGGGGAGGGCGCGGGACATGATGACGGACATGGCGTAGTCGAGGAACGACCTCTCCATCTCGTCCTGCAGGGGGACGGGCTGCACTGCGTCAGGCATGTCTGGTGTGTTGGTGTCGCTCATGTCTTATCCGCCGCTCCTGATCAGAAGTCCAGGTTGCGCACGTCGCGCGCGTTGGTGGTGATGAAGTTCTTGCGGCTCTCCACGTCGTCGCCCATGAGCACGCTCATGACCTCGTCGGCGAGCGCGGCCTCCTCCACGGTGACCTGCAGCAGCGTGCGCGACGCGGCGTCCATGGTGGTGCTCTTCAGTTCCTGCCAGTCCATCTCGCCGAGACCCTTCAGGCGCTGGAACTCCTTCTTGTGGTTCGGCTTCTCCGCGAGGAACGCGGCCTTTGCTGCGTCGTCCTTCAGGTAGATCTTCTCCTTGCCGACCTCCGTGGAGTACAGCGGCGGCTGGGCGATGTAGATGTAGCCGGCCTCCACCATGGGGCGCATCTGCCGGTAGAAGAACGTGAGGAGCAGCGTGCGGATGTGGCTGCCGTCGACGTCGGCGTCGGTCATGATGATGACCCGGCCGTAGCGCAGCTTGCTCGCGTCGAAGTCCTCGCCGATGCCGCACTGCAGCG
>CAYXRQ010000135.1:0-4691 GCA_964466765.1 uncultured Bifidobacterium sp.
GCGATGCGCTGCGCGCATTGCTCGCGCTCGGTGCCAGGCACGCGACTGTGCTGCGCGACGGCACCGAGGTGTCCATCCCTGCGTCGGTAGTGCGGGTCGACGACATCGTGGTGGTGCGGCCCGGCGAGAAGATCGCCGTCGACGGGACCGTCGAGGACGGTGCGTCGTCGGTGGACATGAGCATGATCACCGGCGAGTCCGTGCCCGTGGACGTCACCAAGGGTGACCACGTCACCTCCGCCACGGTGAACCTGAACGGGCGGCTGCTGGTGCGCGCCACACGGGTGGGGTCCGAGACCACCTTCGCCCGCATGGCCAGGCTGGTGCGCGAGGCGCAGGCCACGAAGGCGCCCGTGCAGCGCGTTGCCGACAGGGTCAGCGCCGTGTTCGTGCCCGTGGTGTTCGCGATCTCTTTCCTCACACTCGTGTTCGGGCTGTCGGCAGGCCGCCAGACGGACGCCGCGTTCAGTGCGGCCGTCGCGGTGCTGATCATCGCGTGCCCGTGTGCGCTCGGCCTTGCCACCCCCACGGCGCTCATGGTCGGCAGCGGCCGCGCCGCACAGATGGGGATCGTGATCAAGGGCATCGACGTGCTGCAGAGCACGCGCCGCATCGACACAGTGGTGCTTGACAAGACCGGCACCGTGACAACGGGCGAGATGACCCTCGTCGACGTGGTCTGCATCGAGGGCATCAGCCGGCAGGACGCACTGTCGCTCGTGGGCGCGGTGGAGAAGGCCAGCGAGCACCCGATCGCGCGCGCCATCGCGCGCGCCGCAGAGGCCGAGCTCGGCACCCTGCCGACACTGGGCGAGTTCCTCGCCATGCCGGGTGTGGGAGCCACCGGCCGCGTGGGCGGAACGATCGTCACGATCGGGCGCGAGGAAGTGTTCCGCGAGCGACTCGTGGTGGTCCCCGGGGTGCTCAAGCAGGCACTGGCAGTGGCGCGCGAGCAGGGCCACACCGCGGTCATCGCCGCGTGGGACGGCCAGGCGCGCGCCATGTTCGCCGTGGCCGACCAGCCGAAGCCCACCAGTGCCGCCGCCATCGCCGACCTGAAGGTGATGGGACTGGCCCCCGTGCTGCTCACCGGCGACAACGCGGGCACCGCACGGGCGATTGCGGTGCAGGTGGGCATCGACACCGACGAGCACCATCTCTATGCCGGTGTGATGCCCGAGGACAAGGTTGCGGTGGTGCGCGACCTGCAGGAACGCGGCTACGCAGTGGCGATGGTGGGCGACGGCGTGAACGACGCGGCGGCGCTGGCCCAGGCCGACGTTGGCATCGCCATGGGCGGCGGCACCGACGTGGCGATGCAGGCGAGCGACCTCACCATCGTCAGCGGTGACCTGCGCCTGGTCGTGGACGCCATCCGGCTGTCGCGCGCAACGCTGCGCACCATCAAGGCCAACGTGTTCTGGGCGTTCGCGTACAACGTGGCGGCGATACCGCTCGCCGCGGCGGGAATGATGAACCCGATGTGGGCAGGTCTCGCGATGGCGTCATCATCGGTGTTCGTGGTCACGAACTCGCTGCGCCTGCGCCGCGTGCGCCTCTCCCACTAGTCGTCCGCGAGGGCGCGGCGCACCTCATCGATCGCGGTGCGGCGGCGGTTGCGGATGGTGCGTGCCGACCAGTTCGACTGCAGCGCGATCGCACCGGAGTTCAGCCCCAGTGCGAACAGGCGCAGCAACTCGATGTGCTCCCTCGCCACACCGCGTGACTCCGCCTCGTCCAGCACGAGCATGATCTCCAGGTCGACCGGCATGGTCGTGACCTCACGGGACGGCCGGATGCCGTCCAGCTCGGCGGGGATCTCCTTCACCCTGCGCAGGCGCGCCGGGCGCACGAACGCCGCGTACTCCACGTCGCGGGCCAGGTTCGCCGCCACCTTCGCCGGCCGCCGCGCGTGCGGGTACGTCTTGATGACCATCCACGACACCGCGAGCACGTCGTCGAGTGCCGCGGGGATGCCGCCCTGGGTGATGCGCCCGCGGCGCTTGGCGATGGCGAACAACGGAGGCAGGATCCGCTGCAGCACGACCCGTGCGGCGAGGTCATCGTGCTCGGCGAGCGCGGCCAGGTGCCACAGGATGTGGTCGCCGTCGGAGTCGTCCACTGCCAGACCGAACCCCGCCGCCACCAGCAGGTCGTCCAGTGACTCGATGCGCCAGTCCACCAGGGCCCAACCGTTGGCGGTGCGCAGGGCGGAGCGGCGCCTGTTCATGGAGTCCCATTCGTCCACCAGGGCCCGCCCGGGCCCCGTCTCCACGAGAGTCCTCACGAGTGCGTCCGTGCGCGCGCGGCTGCGGCGGGGGAGGAGATGGGAGGGGTGGCCGCACGCGGCGGTTGCCGTGTGGGGTTCGTCGAGTTGTGCTGCGTGTGACATGGCCGCACGGTGCGGGGCAGGTCCCACCCGCGGTCCCGCCCGGATCCTCACCTGAGGTCTCACCCGCGTGGTTTTTCTCTCCGGGTGGCCCACTGGCGGGGACCCCCGGGCGCCTCGGCAATACTTCGGGCATGCGCATCACACTCCCGTCAGGCACCCCTGCAGAGATCCACCGCCACGACAACCCGCGGATGGGTCTGGTCATCGCGTGCGACATCTGGGGCCTGCGCCCCCTCTATGACGACATGGTGCGCGACCTCAGCGAGCGGTGGCAGATGAGCGTGGCTGCGGTGGAGCCGTTCCCCGGCCGCGACCTGCCTGCCGACGACATGGGCCCGCGTGCGGCCGCGATCCCCGGGCTCAGCGACGACGACAACCTGCGCGACCTGGAGGAGGCCGCCGATGCGCTCGGCACGCCCGTGACCGGTCTGATCGGGTACTGCCTCGGCGGGATGTACTGCTTCAAGGCGGCGCGCAGCACCAGGTTCGCGCGCATCGCGGCGTTCTACGGGATGATTGTGGTCCCGGAGGCGTGGCGCAGCCGCACGCAGGGCGAGCCGCTCGCGCACCTCATCAACGGGTACGCCGACAACGTGCTCGCCATCCTCGGCGGGAAGGACCCGTACACACCGCCGGCGGACATCGACCAGCTGCGCTCCACCGGGGTCACCTGTGTGGTCTACCCGGAGGCCGAGCACGCGTTCGCGCACGACCCCTCGCGGCCCGTGCACAGGCCCGCCGACGCCGCTGATGCGTACGCGCGCACGGAGGCGTGGCTGCTCAGCGCTCTCGACTGAGTGTGATCATTCGGCGGGCGGCAGAGCGCGCCCGGCCGGGACGGCTCACTTCGAGCGCAGCTCCAGTGAGTCGCGCTTCTTGATCACGTAGTGGCGGTCGTGCTGCTCGAGCCAGCCGAGCTTGATGAAGCTGGCGATCGCCTTGTTCACGCGCTCGCGGGAGGCACCGACCATTCCGGCGAGCTCCTCCTGCGTGACGGGCAGGGTGAAGTCGTCCGCGCCGTTCGAGAGCTCCAGCAGCCGCTTCGCGGTGCGGCCGGTGACGTCGAGGAACACGCTGTCGGCAAGAGCTGCGTCCATCGCGCGCAGGCGCGTGACGAGCATCCTCACCACGTTCCACATCAGTTCAGGGTGCGCATCGAGCTGCGCGAGCACGGCTGCATAGGGAATCTCAAGGACGGTCGACGGCTCGATTGCGCGTGCGCCCGCGGAACGCGGTCCCTTGTCGAGCATGCCCATGTCGCCGAACAGGTCACCGTCGTCCATCAACGCCACGACGCTCTCGCGGTGGTCGAACGGACGGTTGCCGATCGCGATGGCGATGCGGCCCTTCAGCACGACGTAGAGACTGTCCGGTTCGTCGCCGGTCTCGAAGAGCACGTCGCCGCGCACGAGCGTGCGGACGGTGCCCGAACCCGCGATGGAAGAGAGGACCTCGGCCGGGGCACCGGCAAAGATTTCGGTGTCCGCGAGGACTTGTTCGTGCGCCATGACCACGAGACGGTACTACCCTGCGGTCATGGCCGGAGAAGAAAAGGTGTGGACCATCGTCGTCGCGGCGGGTTCGGGCCTCAGATTCGGCAGTGCGAAGCAGTTCGAGCGCCTCGGTGACCGCAGGGTCGTCGACTGGGCGGTGGACGAGGCGCGCAGGCACTCTCTCGGGGTGGTCACCGTCGTCCCTGCCGGGAATGCGAACAGCCCCGGCGAGGTTGAGGGCGGCGCCACGCGCTCGGAGTCGGTCCGCCGCGGACTTGCCGCGGTGCCGGAGGAGGCGACGATCATCCTCGTGCACGACGCGGCGCGACCGTTCGCGAGCGCGGCAGTGTTCAACCGCGTCATCGGTGCGGTGGTGGACGGCGCCGACGCTGCCGTGCCCGGAATCCCCGTGACCGACACCATCAAGCAGGTGAACGAGTCGGACGTGGTCGTGTCGACACCGCGCCGCGAGACCCTGCGCGCCGTGCAGACGCCCCAGGCATTCCGCGCGGCGTCACTGCGGCGTGCGCACTCGGCCGGCGGCGAGGGAACGGACGACGCGACGCTCGTGGAGAACAACGGCGGCGAGGTGCGCGTTGTGGAGGGCGAGCACGTGAACCGCAAGATCACCGCCGTCGACGACCTCGAGTGGGCCCGCGCGCACGTGCAGGCCGGCGACAAGGCAGAGGCCTGAGGGACGGAAGCAGTGGACATCCGCGTCGGCCAGGGGTTCGACATCCACCGCTTCGCTGATGCACCCGAGGAGTGACGCGTTCTCGTCCTCGGCGGCGTCACGTTCCCCGGCG
>CAYXRQ010000136.1:0-4662 GCA_964466765.1 uncultured Bifidobacterium sp.
AACAGCGCCCGGCGCGGAAGCGACGCCTGACCGATGGCACAGCTGACAGCCCGCGGTCTCACCGTGCAGGTGGACCGCCCGATGATCATGGCGGTCATCAACGCCACGCCCGACTCGTTCAGCGACGCCGGCAAGTACGCCACTCTCGAGGCGCGCATGGAGCGGACGCGAGAGGTGCTGGAGCAGGGTGCGGACATCCTGGACGTGGGCGGCCAATCCGCGATCACGGGAGTCCCCGAGATCAGTGAGCAGGAGGAGATCGACCGCATCACACCGGTGATCGAGTGGATCACGGCCAATTCCACGGCCGTCATCAGCGTGGACACCTACCGCCCGCAGGTCGCCCGCGCGGCACTGGCGGCGGGCGCGCACATCATCAACGACATCAGCGGGTTGATGCACCGCGAGGTTGCGAACGCGGTGCACGAGTTCGGCGCGGGCTACATCCTCATGCACAACCGCGGGCGGCCGAAGGTGCGCCTGACCGATGCGAACCTGTATTCGGACGTGGTGGCGGACGTCCTCGAGTTCATGGACGACAGGCTCGCAGTGCTGGCAGCCGCCGGCGTGTCACGCCAGCAGGTCATCCTGGACCCCGGCCCGGACTTCTCGAAGACCCCCGCCCAGACGGTGGACGTGCTGAGACGCCTGGGCCAGTTGCTGGAGTACCGGCGCCCGGTGCTGTTCCCGGTGTCGCGGAAGGACTTCATCGGGGCGATCACGGGCAGACCACCGCGCGAGCGCCTGGCCGGCACCCTCGCTGCGATCGCCCACACGCTGACCCTCACCCGAGCGGGCATCTACCGCGTGCACGACATCCAGGAGGTGCGCAACTT
Source organism: uncultured Bifidobacterium sp. (assembly GCA_964466765.1). Taxonomy (GTDB): domain Bacteria; phylum Actinomycetota; class Acidimicrobiia; order Acidimicrobiales; family Ilumatobacteraceae; genus UBA2093. The sequence goes on from CAYXRQ010000136.1 coordinate 837, forward strand.
CCTGGACGTGTGGGATGTGCTCCAGGGCCACCGCGAGATCGCGGCAGACGCGCTTCTCGACCGCTCTCTCTGGCGCAGCACCTGACCCTCAGGCTGACTGACCCACAATGTCGCGGGTCAACCCCGACCGGGTGGCGTCAAGGATCTCCACACCGAGGAGGACGCCTTCGTCATCGAAGTCAAGATTGACATTGTCCGCCACCGGGATGGTTCGTGTGACGGGGCGATCCACCATGAGCAGATACGCGGCATCAACGGACTCATCGAACGTCCACTTCATCTCAGTCCCCTCCCAAAAGACGGTCACGACCACGGTCCTCCGGGCATTCGTCACGATTCGGACGATCTTGCCGCCTGGGCCGACACATCTGAACAATAACGCTCCTCTCGGACCGCCAGACACTGGGTCATGGGTGCCGAGCCAGCGTCTCACCTGTTCTTCCGAGATTCCCCGTTGGGCCATTCTTCTCCTGGCATGCTCCGAGAACTCCCACACGGATCAAATGTGTGCCGTGAGACGACCAGGAGGGCTCATGGTTGGGTGTTCGCCATGGCGAACACTGGGGGATGTTTCTCACCCCTGTCGCCGTTCGGCATAGCGAACGCCCTCGTGATTCGAGTGCAAAATCGGTGCCCGGGCCAGGGCAGGCGCGTCAGTTGTTGGACTCGTCGTCCTCGTCGTCGGCACCGAAGTCAGCGATGACCGGTGCGTGGTCACTGATGCCCCATACCTCAGGGAAGTCGCCGCTGCCACCACCGATTGCCTTCAGCATCTCAGCCACACCCTCGCTGACGAAGATGTAGTCGATGTTCTGCACGGCCGCATTCGGGCTGTTGCCGTTGCGGTGGGTCCAGAGGTGGCCGCACTCGTCGCCCATCCCGCAGTTCACGCACCCCTCGAGGGGCTCGCGGATGTCGGCACTTGCCTCGACGACGTCCAGGAAGTTCTCGTACAGCGACGGCGGGACGTGGAGCGGATGGACGTTGAGGTCGCCTGCGATGATGAGCATCTCGCCGCGGTCCGAGTTGATGAGCCCCTGCAGGTCCTCCATGATCACCTCGATGGACTCCCCGCCCCACTTCACCTTGTTGCCCTCCCTGTCAAGGAGCGGTGCGTGGATGCCCACGATCGTGAGGAGAGTCTCCCCATCGTTCTCCTCATCCACGAGGTCCGCAATGGAGACGTATCCCGGGTAGGTGTGGTTCACCGTGAAGCCCCCGCGGCCGGGGACCCCGTTCGTGACGTCGCGCAACTGGTCGCCGGCGGCGCCGATGGCGGTGCCCCACCTGCGCCGGCCCCCGATTCCTCCGTCTTTGTAGACGAACGACCAGTCAGGCCCGCACACGCTGAAGTCCGGCTTGGCCTCGGTGAGGATGACGATGTCGGCCTCCACCTCGCGCTCGAACCATTCCCACTGCTGCGCGAACGGCAGCTTCGGGGCGACTGCATGACCGACATTCCAGGTTGCGACACGAAACATCCCGGCACGATACGTCAGCCGCATGTCAATTGAGCACCTAGTCCGACATCTATTCCACCGCTGAAAGGGTGTGTCAGGGTTATTTCTACCTTTTCCTGTTGTTGCCACCGTTGTTACACGGCAAAATGGGCGTTGTATGACAAACGCAGACACCACAATCCGCATCGTGCAGGGGAACATCACCCGCTTCACGTGCGACGCCATCGTGAACGCCGCCAACGACCGACTTGCAGAGGGCGGCGGCGTGTGTGGGGCGATCTTTGGCGCCGTGCGCAAGGCAGGTGGGCACGCGCAGCTCACCTCGGCATGCCGCGAGATCGGGCACTGCCCCACAGGCGACGCAGTCATCACCCCCTCGTTCGGTCTGGATGCCCCGTGGATCATCCACGCAGTCGGCCCGCAATGGGCCGGCAAGCGCCACGAGATGCCGGAGGCCCTCACACCCGGGAACATCGCCCAGCTCCGCGAACTTGCCTCGGCTTACCGGGCAATCCTGCGCGTCTGTCGCGAGAACAACCTCACATCAGTGGCCATCCCGTCGATTTCCACTGGCATTTACGGCCTCCCCCAGGAGCTCGGCGCTGCGATCGCAGTGCAGGTGAGCTCCACCGAAGGTGACGGAATCGAGGTCACTCTCGTCGCCTACGACGACAAGTCGCTCCCCGTTCTCCAGTCCGCCCCGTCGCCGGCGGCCGCAGCCCTCCTTCACGGGGTGCAGCTCTGAGCAGAGTCGTTGCTCCATGTGCAGAGTTCTGCGTGCGGACCCGGCAATCTCGACCTCTGTGCCGTTCGTGATTCCGAACGCGGGCAGGCCCGGTGCTGTTCTGACGGTGTTCGGTATCACGAACGCTGGTTGATCCAGTCCAACCCCTGGTGCCGTTCGGTATTCCGAACGCAAATTGACCCGGTCCTACCCCCGGCGGCGTTCGGCAAGGCGAACGCGATACGTCCCGGTGCTACCCCCGGCGGCGTTCGGAAAGGCGAACACCCGACGGCACACCCTCTCCCACTCCGCGCATCGCTGCCGCGGCAACGACATCTGCGGTGACGTCGTCCAGGGCGTCGTCGGGCTTGGGGCGGTTCTGCACCTCACCCATGTCCGCCTCCACTATCCCTGCCGCCCCATGCAGACGCCAGATGTCGATGAGCATCGCGATCTCCACGCCGTAGCCCGTCACGAACCCGAGCCCCCGCGCCACGTCGCCCCGCACAGCCACCTGGCCACTGAGCGGTTGGCGCAGGCCCGCCAACTGGGGCGCCACCAGCCCCAACAACGGACGAGCCGTCTGCTCCCCCACACGCCCTGCCGGAACCTCCCGCGGTTTGCCGCGTTCGTCGACCCGCACGAAGCCGCCCTTCACAAATACCGGCCCGTTCGGCCCGGCCCCAGCGATCGGCGCCACGAGTGCAGCGACGTGGGACAACGCGACGTTCCCGATGTCGGCGTCCAGGAACACGTACCAGTCGGCCGGCACGGAATGCACCCCGCGGAACAACGAGTCTCCCTTGCCGAGCACAGGACCCATCTCCGGCATCACTGACGGGACATGGAGCACTTCGACCCCGGCGGCACGGGCGATGTCCGCAGTGCCATCAGAGGAGCCACCGTCCAGAACGGTCGCCGACGAGACGAGCCCTGAATCCAATGCCTCTCGCGCAACACGAGCCGTGCGCGGCATCGAGGATGCCTCGTTCAATGCCGGGATGAGCAGGGCGATGCGCACGCGCGCCTAGAACGTGACGGTGTGGGCGACCAGGCCGTCGATCGGCCCGCGCGGGTACACGCCGTAGGCGGGCAGGCGGTTGCGCCAGTCCGCCGGGCAGTGCTCCGGGGCAACCTCCGACAGCGGCTCCAGCACGAAACGGCGCTCCGCGAACCGCGGGTGCGGCACCGTGAGCTCCTCGCTCTCGATCGCGTAGTCGTCGTAGAAGAGAAGGTCGAGGTCCAGGGTGCGCGGGCCCCATCGCACCTTGCGCACGCGCTGTGCCTCCGCCTCGATCTGCAGCAGGCGCCGCAGCAGCGCGAACGGGTCGAGGTCCGTGTCCACGATCGCGGCCATGTTGAGGTAGGGCCCCTGGTTCTCGGGCCCGCCCACGGGGTCGGTCTCGAACACCTGCGACTGTGCGACCACATTTGACAGGCGCTCCAGGCCGAAGCGCAGGTACGCGGCACGGTCACCCAGGTTGCTGCCGAGCGCGACAATTGCACGGTGGCGGGCCGGCACGCGCATGTCCACCCGCGTGCGCACGATGCGCACCGCCGAGGAGTCGATGTCCTCGGGAATCGGCGGCCGGAGCTTGGTGAGGCGCACGTCGGCGACCTCCACGTGGTCGAACTGCAGGAC
>CAYXRQ010000137.1:0-4611 GCA_964466765.1 uncultured Bifidobacterium sp.
ACGCCGTCGACAAGTTCGACTGGCGCCGCGGCTTCAAGTTCTCCACGTACGCCACCTTCTGGATCCGCCAGGCCATCGGCCGCGCGCTCGACCAGAAGGCCAGCCTCATCCGCATCCCGGGTGACCGCTCGGCCAGCCTGCGCGCCGCGCTGCGCCAGGCCTCCGGTGACGGTGAGACCCTCGATGCCGGCAACGCCGAGCTGCACCGCCTGACCACCCCGGTCTCGCTCGACAAGACCGTCGGCGACGACGGCGATGCCACCCTCGGTGACCTCATGGACAACGGCCAGGGCACCCCGGAGGACGCCGTCATGGCAATTGTCGACACCGAGCTCCTCGACGAGCTGCTCGGCACCCTCGATGACCGTGCGCGCTACGCCGTGACCGCCCGCTTCGGGCTGTACGACGGTGACCGCAAGAGCTTCCGCGAGGTCGGCGAGGAGCTCGGCGTCACCGCCGAGGCCGCCCGCCGTCTCGTCAGCCGCGCGGTGGAGGGCCTCAAGGAGGACGCCCTCCGCATCCTCGCCGTCTGACCCGCCCAGAACCAGCAACAAGCCACGCGAGCGGGTGCCACACGGCACCGGCCGCGCGGCTTTTGCGTATTCCTGTTGCGTTCGGGGATTCTTGGCGCAAGGCTTGAACCACTATGGCGAAGAGCTGGACACCCACCTCCTGGCGGCAGTACGAGGCCGCCCAGCAACCGCAGTGGCCCGACACGGCCGCTGTCGACGCGGCGCTCAAGCAGGTCGCCGGGTATCCCCCGCTCGTCTTCGCGGGCGAGGCCCGTTCCCTCCAGGCCGCGCTCGCCCAGGTCGCGGCGGGGAACGCCTTCCTCCTGCAGGCCGGTGACTGCGCCGAGAGTTTCGAGGAGTTCAGCGCCAACAACATCCGCGAGAAGCTGCGCGTGATCCTGCAGATGGCGATCGTGCTCACGTACTCCATGGGCGTGCCCGTGGTGAAGGTCGGGCGAATGGCCGGCCAGTTCGCCAAGCCGCGCTCCTCCGACACCGAGAAGGTCGGCTCGCTCGAGATCCCGTCGTTCCGGGGCCACATCGTGAACGACGCCTCCCCCACCGCGGCCGCCCGCACACCGAACCCCGAGAGGCTCGTGCAGGCGTACCACCAGTCGGCCTCCACGCTGAACCTGCTGCGCGCGTTCACCAAGGGCGGCTTCGCCGACCTGAACCGCGTGCACGCCTGGACGCAGGAGTTCGTGGGGGCGAGCCCGGAGGGGCAGCGCTACGAGCAACTCGCCCGCGAGATCGACATGGCCATGGGCTTCATGCGCGCGTGCGGCGTGGACACCGAGAACAACTCCACGCTGCACGAGGTGGACGTGTTCACCAGCCACGAGGCCCTCATCCTCGGCTACGAGGAGGCGCTCACCCGCCAGGACTCCCTCACCGGCGAGTGGTACGACTGCTCCGCCCACATGCTCTGGATCGGCGAGCGCACGCGCCAGCTGGACGGGGCCCACGTGGAGTTCCTGCGCGGCGTGGGCAACCCGATCGGCTGCAAGATCGGGCCGACCGCGACCCCCGAGTGGGTCATCGAGCTGTGCGAGAAGCTGAACCCCGCCCAGATCCCCGGCCGTCTCACCCTCATCAGCCGCATGGGTGCCGGCAAGGTGGAGGACGCCCTGCGCCCGCTGCTGCGCGCCGTCCGCGACTCGGGCCACCCCGTGGTCTGGGCGTGCGACCCGATGCACGGCAACACCGTGACCGCCCCGAACGGCCGAAAGACGCGCGGCTTCGAGGACATCGTCGCCGAGATCGCCGGGTTCGTGCGCGCCCACAACGCCGAGGGCACCTGGCCCGGTGGCATCCACGTGGAGCTGACCGGTGACGACGTCACCGAGTGCACCGGTGGCGGCCACTCCGTCTCGAACGAGGACCTCGACGAGCGCTACCAGACGATCTGCGACCCGCGCCTGAACGGACGCCAGTCGATCGACCTCGCGTTCCGCGTGGCGGAGCTGATCCGCGCCGCGAATGCCTGACGTACTCGACGCCGCGTGGCGCCTCGCCGACGCATTCCCCGTCGACGCGGTCTCGGTGGCGGTCATCAACCGCCACGGCACCTTCACCCACGGCGGCACTGACCGCGTGCAGCGCATCGCCTCCGTCAGCAAGCCGCTGACGGCCTGGGCCGTGCTCGTGGCAGTGGAAGAGGGCTGCGTCTCCCTGGACGACCAGGTGGGCCAGGAGGGCTGCACACTGCGGCATCTCCTCGCCCACGCCGGCGGCTACCCCTTCGAGGGTGCCGAGCCGGTGGGCATGCCGGGCGTCCGCAGGATCTACTCGAACACCGGGTACGACATGATCGCTGCGCACGTGGAGTCCGCCACGGGGATCGGTTTCGCCGCGTACCTCGCCGAGGCCGTGTTCGCACCGCTCGGCATGGCGTCCTCCGAACTGCGCGGATCGTGCGCGAAGGACGTGCACTCCACTGCGGCCGACCTCGCTCTCTTCGCCGCGGAGCTCAGGCGACCCGCGCTGCTCGCCCGCGAGACGTACCTCGACGCGGTGACCCCTGTGTTCCCGGAGCTGCAGGGCATCCTGCCCGGCGTCGGCCCGATGGACCCGTGCCCGTGGGGTCTCGGCGTCGAGATTCGCGGGCACAAGTCCCCCCACTGGACGAGCCCGGAGAACTCGGCCTCCACATTCGGCCACTTCGGCGGCATAGGAACGTTCCTGTGGGTTGATCCCGTGGCGGATGCGGCGTGCGTGATGCTCGCCGAGCGGGAGTTCGACGAATGGGGCATGGAGCACTGGCCGGCGTTCAGCACCGCCGTGCTGCGGGGCAGCCGGCCGTGAGGTTCGCGAACGGCGACCGCATCAAGGTGAGCACCGTCGACGACGACGGCCTTCCGATCGTGCGCTACGGCACCGTGGGCGCCGAGCTGCCGGGCGACGGACCCGTCGTGGTGATGTTCGACGACCTCCTCGGCGGGGACATCGTGGACCGCAGCGAGGTGGAGATCGTCAGCATCGACTCGATTGCGCTCGTCCTGCAGGGCCCCGACCTCGCCACTGACCCCGTGCTGCGCGCGGGTCTCGCCGCCATGTGGGCCGCCGAGGTGGACCTGGCCGGGCTCGAGACAGGCACCCTGCACCTGCTCGGTGACCCGCCCGGCGCGGGTCTGCGCGACGCTGCCGACTCCTGGGTGCTCGCCGAGTTCTCGCACGAGGGCTCCATGCACGTGGTGAGAGCCCTGCTCGCGGGTGACGGCACGGGTACGGTGGTCGTCCACGCCGGTCGGATGAACCGGTGGGACGGATTCACCTCTCCATGACCCCCCACAGCAAGCCACGCGGCATCAGCGCGTTCACCATGGGCATCGGCCCGCTCCTCCTGTGCGGGTTCGCCGTTCCCGTGTCGAACAGCATGATCTTCCCGGCGCTCAGCGACCTGCAGGACAAGTACGGGTTCTCCGACGCAGGTCTCGGTTTCGTCGCCGCGGCCGGGTTCCTCACCTCGTTCTTCGTGCAACTGTTCCTCGCCCCGCTCGCCGACCGCGGAAAGCCGAAGCGTTTCGTGCTCGCCGCCCTGGTGCTCGCCGCGGCGGGATCCACCCTCTTCGCCTTCGGCGGGTCGCTGTGGGTCTTCGTGATCGCGCGCGCGATCACGGGCGCCTCCCTCGGCACCAGCGGCCCCGCCGTGCGTGCGATCGTGGCGAACATCGACAGGACGAGGTCCGCAGAGCGCCTCGGGCGGCTGCGCGGCGTGGAGCTCGCCGGGTTCACCGGTGGCCCCATGATCGGTGCCCTCCTCATCGGGCCCCTCGGCCTGCGCGGGGCGTTCCTCGTCTTCGGCGGCGTGGCACTCGTGTCCTTCCTCTTCGTGCTCTCGCAGCGAATCCCCGCGCTCCCCGTGTCCGGCGAGTCCCGCAGGCCCAGCCTGGAACTGCTGCGGCTGCGCCCCGTGAGGGCGGCGGCACTCGCGTCGCTCACGCTCTTCATCCCCGTCGGCATCTACGACTCGCTGTGGGACAGGTACATCACCGACCGCGGCGGCAACAACCTGATGGTCGGCCTCACGTTCCTGCTCTACACGATTCCGTTCATCCTGCTCGGGGCAGCCGGCGGGCGTCTCGCCGACAGGCGCGGGGCGGAGCGGATGACCGTCATCGGCATCTTCCTGACGATCCCGCTGGTCTTCGTCTACGGCCTGCTCCAGTCCGCCTGGCTGCTGGTCGCCTTCGCAGTGGTGGAGGGCGTCATCGGAGCGCTCTCCATACCTGCGGCACAGTCCCTCATGGCGAAGGTCGCCCCGGAGGGCCGCGCCACTGCGGCGCAGGGTCTCGCCGGCAGCGGCGACCTGCTCGCGGCCACGCTCATGTCCCTCCTCGCGCCGGCCCTCTACGGCGGGTTCGGCCCCGTCGCCACGTTCGGCACGGCGGCCGCGTTGATGTGCGGGACGGGAACGGCCGTGGCCCTCATGCTGAGGACCACGGCCGGACCGCGGAGCTGAGTTGTCGCCCAGTCAGCTGGTCAGCTGAGGCGCTCGACGATCATCGCCATGCCCTGGCCGCCACCGACGCACATGCTCTCCATGCCGTAGGTCTTGTCCTCCCACTGCAGGCCGTTGATGAGCGTGGTCATGATGCGG
>CAYXRQ010000138.1:0-4611 GCA_964466765.1 uncultured Bifidobacterium sp.
TTGTGCTTCGGCACATCCGGGTCGGTGCGCACGATCACGATGCCGAAGCTCGAGAACTGCGCCCCCGTCGTCCACACCTTCTGGCCGCTGATGATCCAGTCGCCCGAACCGTCGTCGGCCTTGACCGCCTTGGTCCGCGCCGCCGCCACGTCCGAACCGGCTGAGGGCTCGGAGAACAGCTGGCACCAGATCTCCTCGCCGCGCAGTGCCGGCCGCACGAACCGCTGCTTCAGCTCCTCCGACCCGTACTGGAGGATCGTGGGCACCGCCATGTTGAGGCCGATGCCGAAGGTGCTCTCCTCCGAGGGCACACGGCCGCGCGAGAGCCGCTGCAACCGGCGTGCACCGTCGGCCGGTTCGGAGCGGCCGCCGTACTGCTCGGGGATCCCGAACCCGGCGAGACCCGCATCGAACAGGGCGGCGCGCCATGCCCGGGCGCGCGCGACGTGCGATGTCCCCGCGGCATCCAGCACCGCGGGCAACACGGAGAAGAATCTCTCGACCTCGTCGTCGAATGCGTCCCCCACAGGGGTCGACCCTATTCGCCGAGGCGGCGGAAGAACCCGTCCGGGGCGACCACGTCGGAACGGTCGAGGTCACGGATGTCGGCCTTGCCGATGCCCATGAGAGCGGAGTCGATGCCGCCGCGCAGCAGGTCGAGCACGTTCTCCACCCCCGCCTGGCCGTTGGCGGCGAGGCCCCACAGATAGGCGCGCCCGATCATCACGGCCTTCGCGCCAAGGGCAACTGCCTTCACCACGTCGCTGCCGCGGCGGACGCCGCCGTCGAGCACCACCTCAATTTGGCTGCCCACCGCGTCCACCACCGCCGGGAGTGCTCGGATGGACGCCGGGGTGCCGTCGAGGTTGTTGCCGCCGTGGTTGGAGACCGAGAGGGCCGTGGCACCGATGTCCACCACGCGGCGCGCGTCGTCGACGCGGCACACGCCCTTCACCATGAACGGGCCGTCCCACTGCGAGCGCAGCCAGGCGAGGTCCTCCCAGGTGGGCAGCGGCGTGGTCATCCACTCGTAGTACGCGCCGAAGAACGTCGGGGCCTTCTCGCCGGGCTTCGCCATGTTCGGCGCGGTGAGGTCGGGGATGCGGAACGTGCGGGCGAACTGCAGCAGCCACCTCGGCCGCGCGAGAACCTCCGGTGCCAGCTTCACCGCGGCCTTCAGGTCGACCTTCTCGGGGATCCACGGGCTGCCCCAGTCGCGCCCGTTCGAGAACGACCAGTCGAGCGTGACGATCACGCCCTTCGCGCCGGCCGCCTTCGCACGCTCCATGCGCTGAAGCAGCGTGTCCCTGTCGCCGCACCAGTAGATCTGGAAGAAGGTCTTGTCGTTCGCCGCGGCGACGTCCTCCACGCTGCGGCTGGCGAAGGAACTGAGACCCATGGCGATCCCGCGGTTCTGGGCGGCACGCGCGATGGCGACCTCGCCCTCCGGGTGGACGGCCTGCACGCCGGTGGGCGAGATGATCACTGGCATCGAGAGGTCCTGGCCCATCACGTTCACGGCCATGGAGCGCTCGCGCGGCAGGTTCGCCATGTGGGGGGCGAAGCCCAGGTGGTCGAACGCGGACAGGTTGTCCGCCACGGTCAGGCCCTTCTCGGAGCCGGCCACGAGGGCTCCGTAGACGGACCTCGGCAGGCGCTTCTTCGCGCGCCGCTGGGCCTCTGCGACCGTCTCGAACCATGCATTTGCCATTTCGCGCACCTCCGGGGCGGGCTTCGGAGTGTACCGCCCCCGTCTCAGCCGAGAATCGCCAGGAGGTCCGAGGGGGCGCGGGCGATGTTCGTCGCCCCCGCCCCGCGCAGTTCTTCTTCGTCGCCGTAGCCCCACATCACACCGATGGAATTGGTGCCCACCTCCACTGCCGCGTCGATGTCATGGTGGCGGTCCCCAATCATCCAGCATGCGTCATGAGCCAACGCAGCGTCCCTCGTGGCACGCACATGTGCGATCGCAGTCTCCAGCAGGCGGGCCTTCGGGGTGGGGGCATCCGGCTGCGGGCCGATGACGACCTCCATCATGTGCTCCATGCCGATGGCACGGACGGCCACAGCCGCCTGGTTCACCGGCTTGGCAGTAACCACGGACAGGTGGAACATGCCCGCCAGTTCCTCGATCACCTCGCCGATGCCCTCGATGCGCGGCGTGCGGGGCAGGTGCTCGGCGGAGTAGATGCGCCGGTACTCGGTGATGAGCCCGTCAGTGAGTGACTCATCCATGCCGCGGGCACGCAGCAGCACCGGCATGGTGAGCTGGAACGCAGGCCCGATGATGAACCGCTTCTCCTCCTCTGTCAACGGTGAGGTGCCGAGCGAGGCGAGAACCCGGTCGACTGCGGACGTGATGCCCGCGCCGGAGTCGGCGAGGGTGCCGTCGAGATCCAGGAACAGGGCACCCTTCTTCCTTGTCGCGTCGCTTCCCATCGCATCAACCGTAGGCCCCGGTGTGCCGTCTACCGTGGAGGCGGTGCCAACGGCCACGCTCCTCCTCGTGCTCGATCTCCTCGGGATCGGGGTGTTCGCCGCGTCAGGCGCCCTCACGGGGGTGCAGAAGCAGCTCGACATCTTCGGAGTGGTGTTCCTCGCCGGCGCCACCGGGCTGGGCGGCGGTTTCATCCGTGACGCGCTGATCGGTGCCACGCCGGCTGCAGCGCTGGGCGACTGGCGCTACCTGGCCGTCCCCGCTGTCGTCGGGGCCGTCGGCTTCTTCGTGCACCCCACCATCACCCGGCTCGCCCGGCCGCTGCTGGTGCTCGATGCCGCGGGCCTCGGCCTGTTCGCGGTGGCCGGCACCCGCAAGGCGATCGATGCGGGCATCGGCCCCGTCGGTGCGTGCGCGATCGGGCTGGTGACCGCCATCGGCGGCGGCATCATCCGCGACGTCCTAGTCCGCGAGATCCCGGCCGTGCTCATGCGCGAGATCTACGCGACCGCGGCGCTCGTCGGCACGGTCGTGGTTGTGGTGGCGGACAGGTCAGGTGCTCCCGACACGCTGGCTGCCGTCCTCGCGATCGCGGTGACCTTCGTCATCCGTGTGGTGAGCCGCTGGCGCAGGTGGTCCGCGCCGGTCGCCGCACAGCGCGACGACTGACTGCCACCTCAACGGCACATCCGTCACTTCACATCGGCGTGACATGTCCGTACGGTCGGTCGCATGGCAAGCAACACATCACAGCGCCGCATCGTCGTCGGTGTCGACGGGTCGGCGAACTCCACCAACGCGGTCGCGTGGGCGATCAGCAACGCGCGCGGCGGTGACACCGTCGTGCTGCTCACGGGGTGGCACCCGGTCATCCCCCCGGCCGAGATGGCCGTCGCGTACGTGGACGACGACACCCCGATGCGTGCGGTGCTCACCACCGAGACGGAGAAGGCGACAAAGCTCGCCCAGGGAACGGGCGTGGAGATTGCTTCCCGGTTCGTCCACATCGACCCGCGCACGGCACTCATCGACGAGAAGTCGGACATGATCGTCATAGGCGCGCGCGGGCACAGTGGCGTCGTGGGCCTGCTGCTCGGCAGCACCGCCGACTACGTGTCGCGGCACTCGACCGTGCCCGTGGTGATCGTGCCCGGGAAGAAATAGCCCGTTACGGTGGTGGCGTGACGATCGACCCCACCGAGCCCACCGGGCTGGAACTCACGGTCCTCAGCCTCTGCGACTACGCGAACGTGCGCGAGGGCCTGCTCAACATCACAAGCGGCGGCATCACACGCATCGCCGTGCACCATGGCTTCCCCGCCGAGATCGAGGCGCACCTCGCGATGTCCGTGTACGTGCAGCCGCACCGCGTGGGCGAGGCGCACCACGGCCGCGTGATCCTTCGTTACCCGGACACGGCGGCGGAGATCGCGCGCATCGACTTCGAGTTCAACGTGGACGCCGACCGCAACCCCGGCGAGGGACTGAACATCCCCTTCGCACTGCCCCTGCGCTCCGCCGTGCTGCCGCACGCGGGCCAGGTGGACGTGTCGGTCAGCCTTGACGGTGCCCCGGCGGGCCTGCTGAGTTTCTGGCTGATCGACGGCTCAAAGTAGTCCCGGGAAAGAGAACTGCCGGCCTTGCGGCCGGCAGTTCGGGGTCGTTGGATTCTGGCTGGTTCAGTTACGCGCGCAGGCCCTTGCTGACCATGCTGATGATCGCGTCCTTCAACGGGACCATGCCGAGGAGCACCATCGCATTCGCGGTGTACGTCATCCAGTCGTCGCTGAAGTTCACGCCCCACCCGGAGATGAGATTGATCTCCAGGAACCAGACGATTGCAACCGCGATGATGAGGTTGAGGTGAGTCCCGATGACCGGGATCTTCTTGATCGGGCCGTGCACTTGGATGACACCGAGGATGGACTCGATGACGGTGACTGCATGCGCGAGCACCATGGATGTGAGGAGCAGTGCTCCGAGGGTGTACATGTGGATCGATTCCCCATTTCTGCGGGCGGATGCCCGCACAGGAACCGTAAAAGTGCCTTTGTGAAAGTTGGTGGATTTCCGCCGAAACCGTTGCACCGCAAGGGCTGCGTGCCTATGAGCGGTCCCTCAATGCGGGTGGCGGGCGAGAGCCGGCTTGATCTCTGCCTCCGCGGCTGCGCGGC
>CAYXRQ010000139.1:0-4569 GCA_964466765.1 uncultured Bifidobacterium sp.
CTCGCCCTGGTGGAGTTCCCGGTGGCAGTCATTGCCTCCGTGGCGAGGCTCGCCCGGCTGCCGCTCGGCTGGGTGCGCACCCGTGCTTCCCGGGCGATCCTGGAAGCGGACGTGGTGGTGGACGTGGCGGGAATCAGCTTTGCCGACGGCCGCGGCGTGCCGATCACCGTCTACAACGCACTGATGACGGGCTTGCCTGTGCTCCTCGGCACGCCCACGGTCAAGGCGGCCCAGGCGCTCGGGCCGTTCCGCAACCCGTTGAACCGTCTCCTCGCCCGTCTGGTGCTGCCGCGTCTCGCCGCGGTGTGCGCACGGGGTGCACGCACGCGCGAGCATCTGGATTCCCTCGGGCTACGGAACGTTACTGACGTGGCCGACCTCGCGTTCTCCCTCGACGAGGCTGCGGACCTGCCGGCCGGGGTCGAGTCCGCGGTGGCCGCCGTCCGCGGGGGGTACGCAGTCGTCATGCCGAGCTCGGTGGTGCGGCGGATGTTCGAGTCCGCAGGCGGCGACTACGTGGCGGCGGTCGCTGCCGTGGTGCGCGGCGTGCGCGAGCGGACCGGTCTCGGTGTCGTCATCGCGCCGCACAGCTACCGCACGGGCCAGCCAGAGGGGCGCATGAACGACGGCCCCGTGTGCCGCGAGGTGTCGGCCGCGCTCGCAGGCGATGCGGGTGTGGTGGGCATCGACGCGCCGCTCACCGCCGGCGAGCTGCGCAGGCTCGTGGCCGGGTCACGCGTGCTCGTCACCTCCCGTTTCCATGCGATGATCTCGGGCCTCGCCACGTGCACGCCGACCGTGGTGGTGGGGTGGAGCCACAAGTACCGCGAGGTCCTTGACGACTTCGGGCTGGCAGGGCTGGGGATGGACTCGGCCGTGCTCGCGGACCCCACGGCGGTCGTCGATGCGGTCGTGGACTGCGCGGGACGCCACGACGAGATCTCCGCGACGATTGCATCTGCGCTCCCGGCCGTGCAGGAGAAGTCGATGCGGAATTTCGGCGTCATCCACCGTGCAGCCACGGAGAGCCGCCGAACGAGCGGGAGGAAGACCCGGTGAACGTGGCGACCGACCTCAGCGGGGTCATCTCGTCCGGAATGTGCATCGGGTGCGGTGCGTGCGAGATGGCCGATGGCTCCGTGCGCGTCTCCCTGAACCCGCGCAGCCTCATCTACGAGCCCCAGGGCGCCGGTTCGCAGGCGGCGGCCGACGTGTGCCCCGCTGTTGCGGTGGACTATGCGGGCCTGCAGGAGTACCTGTTCCCCGGGGCAGTGGCGGGCCCGTACGGCGTCGTGCGCTCGGTGCACCTGGCGCAGAGCACGGACCTCGACCGCAACATGAAGGCGAGTTCCGGCGGCCTCATCAAGGAGGTGCTGCGGTCGCTGCTCTCCTCGGGCGACATCGACGGTGTCATCGCACTCGACCACGTGGAGGGGATCGAGTTCGCGGCCCGCCTGGTCACGGACCCCGACGACGTCGACAACCTGCCGGGCAGCATCTACCACAACCTCTCCCAGGCGCCGGCGCTGCGGCTGCTCCGCGACACGCCCGGGCGCCTCGCCGTGGTGGCGATCCCGTGCCAGCTTGAGGGCCTGTACTCGTGGGTGCGCCGCTACGCGCCGGAGCTGCGCGAGCGGATCACCGTCACCATCGGGCTGCTGTGCGGTTGGCAGTACTCGCACCACAGCATCAACGCCATGGGGGAGTACCTCGGTTACGACCCCGCCGACATCACGGACATCTCGTACCGCGGCGGCGGCCCAGTGGGCAAGCTCACTGTTCGCACCGAGGACGGGAAGGAGTACTCGGCCAGTCGCCGCGTCGACTTCGGCTACCAGGTGGCCTTCGACCGTCACTTCAACACGACGCGCTGTCACGTCTGCGTGAACCACGGCAACTTCCTCGCGGACATGGTGGTCGGTGATGCATGGCTCCCGAGCACCGTGTTCACGAAGACCGGCATCAGCCTGGTGGTGTGCCGCACCGTCCTTGCCGAGCAGGTCCTGGCGCGCATCGTCGA
This sequence comes from uncultured Bifidobacterium sp., assembly GCA_964466765.1. Classification (GTDB taxonomy): domain Bacteria; phylum Actinomycetota; class Acidimicrobiia; order Acidimicrobiales; family Ilumatobacteraceae; genus UBA2093. The sequence goes on from CAYXRQ010000139.1 coordinate 2,021, forward strand.
GTCCGGGGCCTGCATCGCCACCGAGGTCTCGGACGAGGAGATCCGCGAGTCACAGACGGACCGCGTCGTCTTCGGCGAGTTCGCGTACGCCTATGCGGAGCACCTGCGCCGACTGGGGGGCCATGTTCCCGAGCTCCACGGCCCGAACGAGGGGCACGGGGCCTTGAAGCCCAGGCGCCAGGTGGCCAGGTTCCACCGCGAGCTCGTGCGCAAGCAGGCCCTCATGGCGGCGCGCCGGTACCGGTACATGAAGCTGCGCAAGGCCACGCTCGAGCTGCGCGGGTACGTGATGCGCTACGTCCGCTGGTTCCTCGTGCGCATCCTCCGCGTCAAGAGCCTCAGTGGCAAGCGCAGGGAGATCCCGCGGGAGCGGCTCTCCAGGTTCCGCTGAGCCGCGCGTCAGGCGGCAGCACGCCGGCCCGAGGCACCTGCGACCGCCGTCGACACGGCGGCACCCGCCAGGTCGACGCACACGAACACCATCCGGCTGACCAGCGCGAGTGACACGGCCACGGGTGTGCCCACCAGGGGGCCTGCGAGCGCAGTGAACACCGACTCGCGCACGCCGATCCCGCCGGGCACCCCCGGCACGAGGAAGCCGACGAGCCAGGAGGCAGACGCCACGAACAGCATCTCCGTGATGCTGATCCCGGCACCGAACGCGGAGGCGGTCACGGAGGTGCTGAGCGACATGAGCACCCATGCGGGCACGTGGAGCACGGTCAGCCGCACGAAGTCCGCGCGCCGGGGCAGCACGAGCCCGCGCCCTGACACGCGGGTGGCGAGCGCGGAGACGCGCGCGGTCACCCGGGCAGACCCGAGCACGACCCCGGCGGCCACGAGGCACAGCACGGCACCAGCGCCCACGACGGGCCTGTCCCACGAGAGGAGCGAACCTGCAGCCACGGCGACGACGGCGGCTGAGTACGTGGTCACGAGCGACAGCCCCGTGGCCCTGTACGCAGCGCCCCGTTCGACGCCCCCGCGCACTGCGAGTTCGGCACGGCCGACGATGGGCCAGATGCCCCCGGGCACGTACTTGCCGAGCTGGCCGACGAAGTACCACGACATCGCCCGCCGTCCCGGGGCGTGGTGCCCGCGGGCGCGGAGCATCCCCGTCCAGATCCAGCCGATGGAACCCATGGCCGCGAGGCCGAGAAGGAGGCTGAGGATGAGGGGGGTGGGGTCGGCCCCCGAGAGGGCGTCGCCGACCTCCTCGCGGCGGGTCACGAGCGTGCGGACCACGAACGCAATCCCGGCCACGCCGATGAAGGCCCCGACCAACGGCACCAGCCGCCTGCGCACCCCGGCTCGTGCGGTCCCGTTCACATCCCGACATTACGCCCCGCACGGCTGGCACGTCCCGTATCCCCTGGGCAAGGATGACGGCTGACTAAGGGGGAGCCATGGCCATGACCGCCGACGAGGCCGCATCGATCTTCTACACGCCGGAGGCGTATGCCGACGAGGAACTCTTCGAGAGGGCGTGTGCGTTCCTGCGCGGCAACTCACCTGTTCACCTGGTGGAGCACCCGGACGGCGAGGTGAACCCGTTCTGGGCGATCACGAAGCACGCCGACGTGCTGGAGATCGAGCTGCACAACAACATCTTCCTGAACGAGCCGCGGCCCGTCCTGGGGCCCGCCGAGGGCGACCGCCGCAACGCGGAGAACGGCCACCTGTTGCGTACGCTCATCCACGTGGACGACCCCGAGCACCGCGAGCTGCGGGGCGTGACGAGCGAGTGGTTCCTGCCGAAGAACATGGCGAAGCTGGATGACCGTCTCGCCGGGCTGGCAGTCCAGTACGTGGACAAGATGGCATCGATGGGCGGGAAGTGCGACTTCGCCACCGACATCGCGATGCACTACCCGCTGAACGTCATCCTCCACATCCTCGGTCTGCCCGAGTCGGACTACCCGCGGATGCTGAAGCTCACCCAGGAGCTCTTCGGCGCCGCCGACGAGGACCTGCGTCGCGACGACGACCCGGAGGCGGTCATCAAGGTCATCGAGGATTTCTTCGCCTACTTCACGAGGATCACCGAGGAGCGCCGCGCGAACCCGACCGAGGATCTCGCGTCCGCCGTGGCGAACGGCCGCATCAACGGCGAGGAACTCAACCTGATGCAGACCATCAGCTACTACGTCATCACGGCAACTGCGGGCCACGACACCACGGCATCGGCGATGGCCGGCGGGGTGCTCGCGTTCATCCAGCACCCGGACCAGTGGGAGAGGCTGAAGAAGGACCCGTCGCTCGTCGCGACCGCGGCCGACGAGATCATCCGCTGGGTGACGCCGGTGAAGCACTTCATGCGCACGGCGAACGAGGACTACACGCTCGCGAGCGGGCACACCATCCGCAAGGGGGAGAGCGTGCTGCTGTCCTACCCGTCCGCCAACCGCGACGAGGACGTGTTCGCGGACCCGTACGTGTTCGACATCGGCCGCTCACCGAACAAGCACCTCTCGTTCGGGTTCGGCGTGCACTACTGCCTGGGTGCGATGCTCGCGCGCATGGAGATCAAGGCGATGCTCGCCGAGATG
>CAYXRQ010000140.1:0-4525 GCA_964466765.1 uncultured Bifidobacterium sp.
TCGACGGGTTCTCGCTCTTGCGGGCGATCTTGTCGATCTCGTCGATGTAGATGATCCCGGTCTCGGCCTTCTTCACGTCGAAGTCGGCGGCCTGGATCAACTTCAAGAGGATGTTCTCGACATCTTCGCCCACGTAGCCGGCCTCGGTGAGGGCGGTGGCGTCGGCGATGGCGAACGGGACGTTGAGCATGCGGGCCAGCGTCTGGGCCAGGTGGGTCTTTCCGCAGCCGGTGGGCCCGAGAAGGAGGATGTTGCTCTTGGCGAGCTCGACTTCGTCGCGCTTCGCGAGCACGTTGTCCTTCTGGTACTGGATGCGCCGGTAGTGGTTGTAGACGGCGACCGCGAGGACTTTCTTGGCCTGGGTCTGGCCCACCACGTACTCGTCGAGGAAGTTGCAGATCTCGCGCGGATTCGGGAGATCGTCCATCTTGAGGTCGGAGGCTTCACTGACCTCTTCCTCGATGATCTCGTTGCAGAGATCGATGCACTCGTCGCAGATGTAGACACCCGGGCCGGCAATGAGCTTCTTGACCTGCTTCTGCGACTTGCCGCAGAACGAACACTTCAGGATCTCGCCGGTGTCACCGAACTTCGCCACGTCTGCCCTCCTTCGGGTTCTCAGTCTGACTGATGGCCGACCCTGTTGTCGGCGATTTGGGTCAAGACCTTGAGCAGATCCCGAAAGGCGCTGGTCAGCGGATCGGGCCGCCCCGGTCGACGACCGCGCGGCTCGAAATGACGTCGTCGATGATTCCGTAGGCGAGCGCCTCGGAGGCTTCCATCACGAAGTCACGATCGGTATCGGCGTGGATGCGCTCGATCGGCTGGCCGGTGTGATTCGCGAGGATCTCCTCGAGGAGGTCGCGCATACGCATGATCTCCTTGGCCGCGATCTCGAGGTCGGTCACCTGGCCGTAGCCCACCTGACCGTACGGCTGGTGGAGGAGGACACGGCTGTGCGGCAGGGCGAGGCGCTTGCCCTTGGTGCCTGCGGCCAGCAGCACGGCGGCGGCCGACGCGGCCTGCCCGAGGCAGATCGTGGCGATGTCGTTCTTGATGAACTGCATCGTGTCGTAGATGGCGAACAACGCCGTGATGTCGCCGCCGGGGCTGTTGATGTAGATGTTGATGTCCCGGTCCGGGTTCTCGCTCTCCAGGTGGATGAGCTGGGCGCAGATCAGGTTCGCGATGGTGTCGTCGATCGGCGTGCCGAGGAAGATGATGTTCTCCTTCAGCAGGCGGCTGTACAGGTCATAGACCCGCTCGCCGCGGCTGGTCGTCTCGGTGACGTTCGGGACGTAGTAGTTCTGGAAGTTCACTCTGCATCCTCTGCGTCTGTGTGGTCGTGGTCGTGCGGGTGGTCGTGGTCGGCCTCGGAGTGCCCGAGCACCGTCTCGGTGTCGAGTGTTGCACCGTTCTGGTCCACGTAGGTGGCATTGTGCAGCAGCCAGTCGAGAGCCTTCGACTTGCGGATCTGGGAGGCCAGGTCCGCCACGGCGTCGTTCTGCTCGTAGGCCTTGCGGACCTTGGCCACCTTCTCGTTGACCTGCATCGCGATGGCCTGGAACTCCGCCTCGATGTCGTCGTCGGTTGCCTCGATGGACTGGGCGGTGGCCACGGCTCGGAGTGCGAGGTCGACCTTCACGGCCTTCTCGGACTGGATCTTCAGGCCCTCCACGAAGGAGGCGGTGTCCTGGCCTGTGGCCGAGAGCCACTGGTCGAGGGCGATTCCCTGCTGCTGGAACTGCTGCACCGTGTTCTGCACGCGTGCCTGCAGGTCACCCTGCACCATGACCTCCGGGGCCTCGATGTCGACAAGTGCTGCGAGCGCATCGGTGACCCTGTCGACGACCGTCCGGCGCATGGTGTTCACGCGCATCTCGGTGAGGCGGCCGCGCAGTGCGGTCTTCCACTCCTCGACGGTGTCGTGCTCGGCGATGTTCTCGGCGACCCATGCGTCAGTCAGTTCCGGCAGCGCGAGTGTCTGCACCTTGTTGACCGTGACGCTGAAGTCGGCGGCCTCCTCGGTGCCGTTCGGCACGGCGCTGAACGAGAGGGTGTCCCCCTTCTTCACGCCGGTCACCTGGTCGTCGAAACCGGGGGCGACCCAGCCGCGGCCGACCTCGTAGGTCCACTCGTCGACGTTGAGCCCGGCGACCGGCTCGCCGTTGCGGGTGCCGACCAGGTCGATGATCACGTAGTCGCCGGCCTTCGACGGGGCGTCGGAGTCGACGAGGGACCCGTGCCGGCGCAGTTCCGCCTCCACGGCCTCCTCGAACTCCTCGTCGGTGAGCTCGGGGTTGACCAGCTCCACCCGCAGGCCGTTGTAGCCCGGCACGGTGATCTCGGGCCGCACCTGGCAGGTCGCCTCGAAGCGGACGGGGCCCGACTCCTGGCCGTCGACCAGGTTGATGTCGGGCGTGGCGATCAGGTCGACGTCGTGCTCGCGCACCGCCCGGCTGAGGTACTGCGGGATCGCGTCGCTCAGTGCCTGCCCACGCGCGGCATCCATGCCGATGCGGGCCTCGAGCACCTTGCGCGGGGCCTTGCCGGGACGGAACCCGGGCATGCGCACCTCGTGTGCGATCTTGCGGAACGCGGCGTCGATGTTCGTGTCGAACTCCGCCTCGTCGACCTCGATGGACAGCTTGACGTTGTTGCCCTCAAGGGCTTCGAGTGTGCTTTTCACAGGGCGCAGAGTGTATCGGCGGGTCATTCGTCCCCGTTTGGCCGCCCCGGCGCCGGCGAAGCAGGGGCGGGGAAGCAGGAAGGGCCATAATGGTCACATGTCGTTCTGGAAGCCCCACTCGCTGGCCAACCCCCACCAGGGACAGATCAACCTCCGCATCGGCGACACCGTGGAGGCCACCGTCGACCTGGACGGCGTCCCCGCCGGCACGGCCGGCAAGGTCATCCTGGCCAATGGCTTCAGCTGGCTGCGCTACCGGGTGCTGTTCTCGAACGGGGTCGAGATGGGTGACCTCGACCACCGCAGCATCGCGGCAACGGGTCGCGCCGCCAAGCGCCTGGCCCGCGCCGCCAGGCGTTCCGCCTGACCGGGCAGGCGCACGGCGATAGCGTCCCGGTCACACCTAGCGGGGTGTGGCGCAGTTGGCAGCGCGCCTGCTTTGGGAGCAGGAGGCCGGGAGTTCAAGTCTCCCCACCCCGACCACGACATCCACCCGCGGCCCGCCCACCGGGCCCACAGGAAAGGACGGGAACATGCCCGCAGACCTCGATGAAGCCAAGTACGTCTCGTTCACCACGTACAAGAAGAACGGTGACCCTGTGTCGCTTCCGGTGTGGGTCGTTCCCTTCGACGGCGGGTATGCCTTCACCACCGATCTCAACTCGCACAAGGTGCGCCGCGTGCGCAACGACGCCCGCGCGACCCTCCGCGTGTGCGACATGCGCGGCAAGGTGGCCGAGGGGGCAGTGACGCACACCGGTGCCGCCGTGGTCCTCCCCGACGCCGACGTTGACCGCGTGACCGACCTGGTGAAGAAGAAGTACCGCATCGGCTGGGCACTGCTCGGCGCCATGGAACTGTGGCGCAAGGTCACCGGCAAGGCCGACGGCAGTGCCGACGCGGCCATCAAGGTGACCCTCAACCAGTCCTGACGTCACCTCCCGGCGTCCCCAGCGGACGGGGTGCGGGACGGCCACTCGCCCGCAACAGCCAAGGAATTTCGACCCATCCCTTGGTTATCCACAGGAGTGCCTGTACAGTCGACAGGCACCTTTGAGTGCGTCCATGGGTACACACCGGTATCTGTGGCCCACCCCCCGGCCCCCGCCGGAGAGAGAAAAACATGGACGCACAGCGCACTTTTGCTGACCTTGGCTTGCCCACGCCCGTCGTCGACGAGCTGACCCGCCAGGGAATCACAGCCCCCTTCCCCATCCAGCTGGCCACGATCAGCGACGCCCTCGCCGGCCGCAACACGCTCGGCCGCGGCCGCACCGGCAGCGGCAAGACCCTTGCGTTCTCGCTGCCGATGGTCGCCCGCCTCGCCCAGGACAACCGGATGCCGCGCAAGTTCCGTCCGCGCGCCCTGATCCTCGTGCCGACGCGCGAGCTCGCGAACCAGGTGCGCGACGTCATCAACCCGCTCGCCCGCACGCTCGACATGTCGACCGCGGTCGTCTACGGCGGCGTCGGCTACGGGAAGCAGATCGAGGCCATGCGCAACGGCACCGACATCGTGGTCGCATGCCCCGGCCGCTTCGTGGACCTGCTCGAGTCGGGCCACGTGCAGCTCGACGACATCGAGATCGTCATCCTCGATGAGGCCGACCACATGGCAGAGCTCGGGTTCCTCGAGCACGTCACGCAGATCCTGAACGAGATTCCGCGCGGCGCCCAGCACATGCTGTTCTCCGCCACGCTCGACCGCGGCATCGACAAGGTGGTGCGCAAGTTCCTCGAGAACCCCGTGACCCACGAGATCGAGACACCGGAGGACGAGGAGGTCACGATGACCCACCACTTCTTCCACGTCTCCCAGGACGACCGCTTCAAGGT
>CAYXRQ010000141.1:0-4492 GCA_964466765.1 uncultured Bifidobacterium sp.
CGGTCACCATGGACCACACCCTCTCCGCTGGTGCGTTGATGTCCCGGGTCACTGACACTGTGTTCGTCATGGCGGTGATTCTCACACACCTCCGGGGCACGCCGTGTCGACCTTGGCCGGCTGGATGCCACCTGGTCCTAGACAGCGATAGAGACGGTCCTTGCGGTCCTCCTGCCCTTCTTCGGCGTGACAGTCAACGTGACCCTGCACGTGCCCTTCTTGAGCGCTCTCACTGAGTTACCCAGCATCTTGCACACCTTTGAGGACGAACTCGCGACGGTTCCACCGAGCCGTGCACCGGCAGGCACCGAGATCCTGTAACGCTTCGCGATGACAAGGAGGGTTGTCGACCTCCCGACCCGCAGCAGCGGTGTCTGCACGACGGGGCCCGCCCCGGCACCGGGGTCCGACATCGAGACTGCCACCGTGGTCACCGTCGTGGCCGGCGCGGGCGCAGTCGTGGGTGCTGCAGGAGGTGCCGTCGTGGTCGGGGGGGAAATCGTCGTTGTCGGCGTCGAGTTCGCGGCACCGGTCACTGTCGCCGTTGATGTCGCGTATCCCTGCCGTGAGGACTCGACAGTGATGGTCGCGGACTGAAGCACACCCAATCCACCGGCGCTGACGACCCCGTTCGCAATCGTGGCGTTGCCGGCGATCACCCTGAACTTCCAGTCAGTGCTGAAATTGGAGATCCTGGCCGTGAAACCACCGCTCCGGGGCACTGCCGAGTCGAATGTGGGCGGCATTGCGCTGCCGAGTGCGCTCCCCGTGACCGTGCCGGACGCACTGACGCACGAGCCGCACGACACCGACACCGTCACAGTTGATTCCTGTCCGACCGCAAGGCCACTCACGACCGCGAGGCCGATGCTCTGGTTGGCCCACGCGACGGACCCCGCAGTCGACGAGAGGGAGTACGTGAGATCCGGGTCATACCCGCCAATGGAGACCCGGAAGCCGCCGGATCCCACAGACACGACGTTGAGACTCGGGGCACCCAGTGCGACCGCCGGGACGGTTGTGGTGGTGGTCGTTGTCGTCGTGGTCGTCGTCGTCGTTGTCGTCGTGGTCGTCGTCGTGGGAGTCCCGACCTGGATCGACGTTGCCGCACCGAGCGAGCCGGAACCACCGGGTGCAGGGAGGGTCAGGACCGCATTGTTCGACGACAGGTCGGTGATGGTCCCTCCGTTCAGTTCCAACGAAGTAGATGCCTTGTAGTCGAGATCAGGGGATTCGTCCCCGGACTGCATCGTGTAGCGGAAGACGAGAGTGTCCTCGTAGTTGCCGGAGACGTAGCTTGCGTAGCGGTCCGTCGTACCCGTCTCCAGGAGCAGTCTCGGCGTTCCGGTCACCATCACACGCTCACCGAACCTCACCTTTATGTTCACCGACTGGCCGGCACTGAAGGTCCCCCCGAACCCCGGCGCCGTGACATCACTCACGGAAGGTGGAGTGACATCGCCGGGGGCGATCACGTAGAACGTCTCGTCGCGACCGCGCGTGTACGAGTACGTGTTGTCGTTCTCCTCGACGTACACCTTGCAGATGCCGGTGCCGGTGAATCCCAGGTCGTAACGACTGGGATGCCCGAACGAGCAATTGGTGGATTCGTTGCTCACCTTGAACGCAACCGTGAACGGCAGACCGGCCGACACCGATGCCGCAACCGATGCAACCTCGGTTGTGCCGGAGTACGTGTACACGCGCTGGGTCGGTTGTGAGAGGGCCAAGGTCCTCCCGGAGACAACCTGGAAGGTCTGGGTGACCTCGGTCGCGGCGTCGTAGTCGTAGTCGGCCGACCTGTTCAACTTCACTGTGCACCAACCGTTAGCCACTGCGGTGACGACGCTCCCGGAGAGGCTGCAGTAGGAGGACGAGAATGATGACAACGCCAGCGAATAGGCGCCGGTGCCGCTCCCGCCGCCGTACGTCACCGTGTACGTGTTCCCCACGCTCAGTTGGGCGGGGGCAACCGATTCGAACACCAGTGAGGACTGGGCTGACCGCGGCGTGACCGTGGTCGTCTGCTGAACCTGTGCAGCCGGGACGTAGCTCGAGTCGCCCGCCTTGTTCGCGTTGATGACACAGTCCCCGACGTCCTGGAAGGTGACAGTCGACCCGGACGCGGATCCGCTGAGCTGGCAGACGGAAGCTGACGATCCGTCAACGGTGAGGGACAGAGAGCCGGTACCTGACCCTCCCGACACCCTGACCACGTACCCGTCACCCCCGATGTGATGACCAACCGGTGCGGTGGATGTGAAGACAAGTGGCGACTGCGGCCCCTTGTTCACGGTGATTGTCAACGTAGAGGTCCCGTACGAACCAATCCCGTCCGTGGCACGGACCACCACCGAGTACGTCCCCACGGGCACTGTCGAGGCGACACTCACCACACCGGATGAATTGACAGTGATCCCGGACACTGACGCACCGGATGCGTCCTTCACCGACCACGAGTAGCTGACCGACGAAGTGGATGTTGTCCCCTCCCCGATGGGGTTGTTCCCGCCGTTGGCCGTGAAGGGTGTGGAGGTTCCACTGCTGCCGAAGCTGGTGGACATGGAGACGGGACCGCTCACCACCGGCTTCTGGAAGTACGCGATGGTCACCACTCCGGAGCCTCCGTCACCACCCTTGGTGGAGAACGTGGAGAAGAACTCGTTGCTCGGGAGTGCTCCCCCGCCGCCGCCGCCGCCGGAGTGATCGACACCAGCAGTTGCCGGGGAGTTGTAGGTCCCGCCGCCCCCGCCACTGGAGTTCCTGTCCGGTGTCATGCCGTTGTCGTACCGACTCAGATAGCCCTTCTGGAACGCGTAATCCCCCGAGACTCCACCACCTCCGGCACCGTAGGCGGTGAATGCCGGTGCATTCGGTTGGCTGATTCCGTACGTGAGGAGAGGCCGTTTTCCTGAACCTCCCGACGGATCGAACGACGATGCATCGGTGTCCTCCGCGCCGCCACCGCCGCCGCTCGCCTGGGTGGTGCCGTCTGCTCGTCCGGACCCGCCATCGCCGCCCTGTGTGTTCATTGTCGACCACCACGGTGACGAGAGGAACGGCACGTACCCGAACTGACCCTCTGCTCCGCCCACCCAGTCAGTTGTGCCGGCGCGGCCTGCTGCGCCGCCGCCGCCACCACCGCATGCGTATTCCGTACACGGAACCCCGGTGGCCGCGGCGCCGTTGCCGCCGCCACCACCGCCGCCGCCCGCAATCGAGACGATCTCCCCGCCACTCGCGACCGAGGATGGATGCCCGTTACCGCCGTTGCAGTTCGTGCCGCAGCTTGGTTCTGCGGCTCTCCCTCCCGTGCCGACCGTGATGTCGTACGTGACGTTCGAAACGATGGGGTTCTGCCTGACGTTGAACACGCCACCGCCGCCGCCGCCGCCGCCACCGTTGGTTCCGCCGGCACCGCCGCCACCAACCACCGCTAGCTGTGACCCGAGGATTCCCCGTGGTGCGGTCCACGAACACGAACCGTCGGTGACTCCGTCCGACCTGAACTCCACCACCGTGAATTGATGTTGTGCTCTGTCGGGTGTCGGCGAGTAGAACTCGCGTTCCTGTCCCAAATTGAACGAGCGACCGGTGACGGTGTAGGTCCTCATTGACCCTGATGCGCACCCGTCGACTGCACGTGCCGGTTCACCATCTCCCAGGGTTCCACCCACGACGAAACCCACGCTCGCGACAACAACTATCAACGGCCGGAAGCGTGATTTCACAGGGACCCCACTGTTCACTGGGCTTAGTGTACCTCAGGTCCGATAAGGATTTGGGGAGTCAGTGACTCCTGCTCACGGGTTGAGAAGGGCGTCAAGAACAGCCATCGTGACGCGAACCCACCCGTCATCGACCGATGCGGAGCGGTACGTGTCCATCGCAGAACGTCCGATGAACATGGCGGAGATGTACCTGGCGACCTCCTCCAGGGGCAGGGCAGGGCGAATGAGCCCACGCTGCACCGCACGTGCCAGCACCGCAGTAAGGACCTCGTCGGAAACGGCCGCCTGCTCTGCAAGGGCATCGTTCAGGAGCGGGATGGTCTGAGCTGCAGCCAGTGTCGCGATGCGGTGTGCTCTTGTCGCCCTTCCCGAGTCCGTCGATGCGGCCCTCAAGGTTGACTCGAGCACGTCCAGCAGTTCCCGGCCGGAGCCGAGAGAGTCGACCACTTGTGCGAGAAGGTCGTACGACAGGGCGCGTTCCTCGATGATCCGCTGGACGCCGACAGCTGTGATGACACCGTCACGTCCCCCGAAATGGTGGTACACCGAGCTCTTCGACACTCCTGACTTCTCGATGACACGCATGATGTTGAAGTTCACCGGACCGGATTCGTCGAGTTCGCGTCGTGCGTGGTCGAGGATGCGTGCCATCGTCTCGCGGCCGTTGCTCCGCGTCTGTCGTCCCGTCACGGACGCCACTCAATCACAGCAGCTGTCGCGCCAGCCGCACCCCGTGCACTTGAAGTGGGCGTGCTCGGGGA
>CAYXRQ010000142.1:0-4489 GCA_964466765.1 uncultured Bifidobacterium sp.
CAGGTGCTGATGGCCGGTCAGGGTCAGGTGCCGTCGCGGCAGGCCGCCTCGAAGGCCGGCATCCCGATGAACGTCCCGTCCGTGAACATCAACAAGGTGTGCCTCTCGGGTCTCAACTCGATTTATCTCGCCGACCAGATGATCCAGTCCGGCGAGGCCGACATCGTGGTCGCGGGCGGCATGGAGAGCATGACGAACGCTCCGTACCTTGCGATGGGTGCACGCGGCGGCTTCCGTTACGGCCACACCGAGTTGTCCGACGCCATCATCAAGGACGGCCTGTGGTGTGCGTTCGACGCGTGCCTCATGGGTCTCGGCACGGAGCGCTACGCGGCCGGCGGCATCACCCGCGAGCAGCAGGACGACGCGGCGATGAAGTCGAACGTGCGCGCCGCTGCCGCGATCGCCTCCGGCAAGCTCGCGGAGGAGATCGTCGAGGTCGGCGTGCCCCAGCGCAAGGGTGACCCCGTCATGGTGAAGAACGACGAGGGCGTGCGCGCGGACACGACGATGGACTCGCTCGGGGGCCTGAAGCCGGCGTTCGACAAGGAGGGCACCATCACCGCGGCGAACGCCAGCCAGATCTCCGACGGCGGCTCGGCAGTCGTCGTGATGTCGAAGAAGGCGGCGGAGGCACGCGGCGTGAAGCCGCTCGGCGAGATTCTCGGCTACGGGATGGTCGCCGGTCCGGACAATGCCTCGCTGCTGCACCAGCCCGCGCGCTCGATCCTGCGCGCGCTCGACCGCGCGAACATGAAGGTGTCGGACGTCGACCTGTTCGAGCTGAACGAGGCGTTCGCCGCCGTCGGCATCGCATCCATGAAGGAACTCGGCATCACCGACGAGATCGTGAACGTGAACGGCGGCGCCATCGCGCTCGGCCACCCGATCGGCATGAGCGGCAACCGCCTCGCCCTCACCATCCTGCACGAGCTCCGTCGCCGCGGCGGCGGCGTCGGCGCGGCCGCGCTGTGCGGCGGCGGCGGCCAGGGCGACGCGATCCTCGTCCGCGCCCTCTGACGAAACCCGCACACCACGTGACCCGGGCTCCGCTCGAGCGTGCGATGCACGTCGCCCGGTGGGTGGTGCTCGCGTCGTTCGTGGGGGCGGCAGCAGGCCTCCTGTCAGCGGCATTCATCGAGACTCTCGACTGGACCACCCGCACCCGCGGCGCATCAGGTTGGCTCATCTGGCTGCTCCCGGTCGCGGGGCTCGCTGTGGGCGCCGCCTACCACTACCTGGGCAAGGGTCTCGAGCGCGGCAGCAACCTCATCATCGAGCAGATCCACGAGCACAGCAGGTGGATCCCCGTGCGGATGTCCGTGCTCATCTTCGTGTGCAGTGCCGTCTCGCACCTGTGCGGCGCGTCCGTCGGGCGCGAGGGCGCCGCGCTGCAGCTGGCGGCAGGGGTCACGGACCCCGTGAGCAGACGGCTGGGCCTGGACCAGCGTGACCGTGCGGTCATGCTCGTGGCTGCGATCGCCGGCGGCTTCGGCTCCGTGGTCGGCGTGCCCGTGACCGGTGCGGTCTTCGCCCTGGAGGTGCAACGGGCCGGCAGGGTCGACCACGAGGCAATCGTGCCGGCCTTCACGGCGAGCATCGTCGGGACGGCGGTGGTGCGGATGATCGGGGTGTCCCGTGCCGACTACGCCTCCTTCCCGGCGTTCGACTGGACGACCGCCATCACCTGGAGGATCGGCCTGCTCGGCCTCGCTTGCGGTCTCGTCGCTGCTTGCTACGTCTCCCTGACCGGTCTCGTCCGTGACACACTCTCCCGTGCGGTCAAGTGGGTGCCGGCGCGTCCGATGGTCGGCGGTGCGCTGCTGCTGGTGATCTTCCTGCTGGGAGACTGGAGCGACTACCAGGGACTGTCGCTGCACCTGGCTTCCCAGGCATTCGCCGGGTCCGTCACGGGTCAGTGGCTGGTCAAGATTCTGCTCACATCGCTCTCGATCGGCGCCGGTTTCGTCGGCGGCGAGGTCATACCGTTGTTCGTGACCGGCGCGCTGCTGGGTGCATCGATGGGTCAGTTGCTCGGCGGTGACCCGGCCCTCTTCGCGATGGTCGGTGCGGTGACCATGGTGTCCGCCGCGCTCAACACACCAGTGGCCGGTGTGTTCCTCGGCATCGAACTGTTCGGGGGCCCGGGTGTGGTTCTCCTCGCCGTGGCGTGCGTGATGGGGTACGTGGGTTCCGGCCAGGTCGGCATCTACTCGTCCCAGCCGGTGGCGGCACACAAGTCCGGCCGCCGCGACTGAGCCACAGGCCCCGGGGTCAGTCCTCGATCGCGGTGCGGTTGGAGAGTGCGCGTCCGAGCGTGAGCTCGTCGGCGAACTCGAGGTCGCTCCCCACCGGGAGCCCGCTCGCGATGCGGGTGACAGCGATGTCGAGCGGGCGGAGGCAGCGCGAGATGTAGAGCGCGGTGACGTCGCCCTCCGTGTTGTTGCTGGTGCACACGATCACCTCGGTGACCGGCTCCGTGCGGAGACGGTTGACGAGCTCACGGATCTTGATGTCCTCGTGGCCTACGCCCGCAAGCGGGTCGATCACGCCGAGGAGCACGTGGTACGTGCCGCGGAACTCGCCCGTGCGCTCGATGGCGGCCAGGTCACGGGCGTCCTCGACCACGCAGATCTTGGTTGCGTCGCGCTTCGTGTCGTTGCAGACCGTGCAGAACTGGTCGTCGGCCAGGTTGAAGCAGCGTTCGCAGAAACGGACCTTCTGTTTGGCCTCCACGATCGCACGCGCCAGTCGTGCGACGTCGTCGGCCTCGGACTTGATGAGATGCAGTGCCACGCGCTGCGCGGTGCGCGGGCCGATGCCGGGCAGGCGGCTGAACTCGTCCATGAGGGCCTGGACAGCGGGTGTGTACGGGGTGGCCACGCCGCGCTACTTCTTCTTGCCCTTCGGCGGGGCCTCCTCGACGGTTCCCTCGGGGAAGAACTCGCGCAGGGTGTCGAGGCCGTGGTCGTCGGAGGCCTCCTCGGGGAGGATGTCCGCCGGGTCGACAGGCGCGTACACGTCCTCGGCGACGACATCGGCGATCGTCTTCTCCGGTGCGGGTGCGGGCCGTTCGGTGGCCCCCGTCTGGTCCTTCACCAGCGACACGCTGAACTTCGCCCCGCACATCCTGCGGAGCACCTCGGTGAGCAGGGGAGCCTGCTCGTTCGCCTTTTCCAGCGGCATGTTGGGGGGAATGCGCACGGTGACCACGTTGTCCGTGACGCTCTCCACGGATGCGGTCTTGAAATAGGCCTTGGCGATGGGCTTGAGGCCGTCGACGATCTGGGGCCACACACGCGCTGGATCGCTGCCGCCCGCTGCCGGTGTTGCATCAGGTGCGGGGGTCGGAGTGTCCGCCTTCGCCGGAGCCGGAGTGTCCGCCTTCGGTGCCTCTGCGGGCCTGGTCACGGGAGATGACGAATCACGCCCGGCGGCGGCGCGTCCGCCGATGCGGGCACGGCCCGTGGAGGGGTCGACGGGCGGCGGCGGGAGCGACGAGACGCCGTTCGCCGTGAGCTGGGCGACTCGCTCCTCGAGCGCGGCGATGCGCCCGACGAGTGCATCGGAGGAACCGTCCATCTCCGTGGACGTGAGCCTGACCATGGCGACCTCGAGCAGGAGGCGTGCATCAGGCGCATGCCGCATCTCCACGAGCGTCTGGCCGAGCACCTCCATCACGCGCACGATGGTGCGGTTGCCGATGGCCCGGGCACGGACGGCGATCTCCTCCACGCGAGCGGCCGGGAGCTGCACGAGCTCCGGGGCGAGGACGGAGAGGAAGGAGTCGCGCATGGTGCGCACGACGTCCTCGGTGAAGGTGCGCGGGTCGCGGCCCAGCTGCATCGCGTTCGCCACCGCCGCGAGCACGCGGCCCTGGTCCTTGGCGGCGAGCGCATCGATCAGTTCGTCGGTGGCGTGGGCGGCTTCCGGCTCGCCACCGCCAGACACCACAATCTCCAGTGCGGACAGGGTGTCACGGGCGCTGCCGGCGCCCTGGCGCAGGACCATCGCGACGGACTCGTCGTCGACATCGAGCGCGGCCTCCTTGATGACGAACCGGACGTACTTCTCCAGCTCGGCGACCGGGAGCAGGTGGAACTGCAGGTGCTGGACGCGGCTGCGGATGGTCTCGCTGACCTTCTGCGGGTCGGTGGTGGCCAGCACGAAGACGACATGCTCCGGTGGCTCCTCCAGCGTCTTCAGCAGCGCCGCTTCCGCGCCCTTGGTGAGCATGTGCACCTCGTCGAGGATGAACACGCGGTGCCGCCCGGGGCTGGCGAGAGAAGCGGACTCGATGAGGTCGCGGATCTCCTGGACGCCGCTGTTGCTGGCGGCATCCAGCTCGAGCACGTCGTAGCTGTTGCCCGCCTCGACGGCCCTGCAGCTGTCGCACTCGCAGCACGGCTCTCCCTGCTGCGGCGAGATGCAGTTGAGCACCTTTGCGAGGATGCGTGCGGTGGTCGTCTTGCCGGTGCCGCGCGGCCCG
>CAYXRQ010000143.1:0-4483 GCA_964466765.1 uncultured Bifidobacterium sp.
TCCGGCTGTTCCTCGTCGCGCTCGTGGTGCTCTCGCTGCAGACCACTCTCTTCAACGACATGCGCCCGTTCGGGGTGTGCCTGCAGGTGATGCTTCTGCTCGCGGCGAGCGCGGGGCTCGCGCGCGGCTCCGAGACCGGTGCGATCGCCGGCTTCATGGTGGGACTCATGTCCGACATGGTCCTGACTACACCCCTCGGTGTCGGTGCCGCCGTCTTCGCGGGGGTGGGGTACCTGGCCGGCTACGTGCACTCGTTCGTGCACGAGCCCAACTGGTGGTCGAGGATGCTGCTCGCTGCAGGGGCAAGCGCCACGGGGATGATCCTCATGCCCGTGGCCCTGACCGTGGTCGGTGCCGAGGGAGTGCTAACGGTGAACGTCATCGGAATCGCGTTCGTGGTCGCCGTCTTCAACGCGGTGTTCAGCCTGCCGGTGGAGCGCATCTGCCGGTGGGCGCTCAGTGAGCCGAAGGTGATGCGCTGATGCCGCGGGAGCGGAATGTCTCGCGTCTCGCCGTGCTCGCCACCGTGTCCATGGTGCTCGGGTCGCTGCTCACGGTCAGGCTGTGGTTTCTCCAGGCAGTGGACGCCCGGGGCCTGCAGGAACGAGTGCAGGAGGTGCGCACGCGCACGGTGAAGCTCACCCCGGAGCGCGGTCGCATCTTCGACCTCGAGGGCCGCATCGTCGCCGACAACGAGCGCATCCTCACGATCACGATCGACAGGGCGATCATCGCGCGCCCGCTCGACCGCCAGCAGATGTGGGACCGGCTGTCGGGCGTTCTCAACATGTCACCCGATGCTCTCGAGGACAGGTTCGTCTCGAAGCGCTACGACCAGTTGCAGCCCGTCCCGCTGAAGGAGGACGTCTCCGAGGACCTCGCCACGTTCCTCCGCGAGCGCAGCGAGGACTACCCCGGGGTCGACGTGCGCGAGGACTGGCGGCGCGAGTACCCGTACGCGCCGCTCGCCAGCCATGCGATCGGTTTCCTCGGCGCTATCCAGGAGAAGGAGCTCGCCTACTACCGCAACCTGAACTACGACCCCGATGCCCGCGTCGGCCAGTTCGGCGTGGAGCAGACGTACGAATCAGTCCTGCGCGGCAAGCCCGGCTACGTGAAGTACGAGGTCGACTCGCGCGGGCGCATCCTGCGGCAGCTCTCGCGCAAGGAGCCCGTCCCGGGCAACGACATCCAGCTCTCCATCGACCTCGACATGCAGCAGTACGTGGAGCAGGCGCTGTGGACCGAGCTCTGGGTGCGCAGGCGCACTGAGGCCCCCACGGTGCTCGCCTTCGGCGAGCCGGACCCGCGGTACCCCCTTGTGAACTACTACAAGGCACCCGCCGGCTCCAGCGTGGTGCTGAACCACGACACGGGCGAGGTGCTGGCCATGGCGAGCTACCCGAACTTCGACAACCGTTGGTTCAACGCCGGGATCACGTCAGAGAAGTTCAACCAGTTGTTCCCCAAGACCGATGACCCGGACATGTCGATCCTCGTGAACAGGGCGATCAGCGGACGGTACAACCTGGGGTCCACCTTCAAGCCGTTCGTGGCATATGCGGCGCTCAACACCGGACAGCTGCCGGGCGCCACGGAGTACACCCTCCGCGACAGCGGCACCTACAAGCTGTCGAGCATCCCCGAGGAGCGCTGCCAGCTGAACGTGAAGTGCGTGTTCAAGAACGCGAACTGCGGCAACGGTGCGCCGTGCAAATACGGACGGGTGAACGTGGTCGACGCTCTCGCGGTGTCGTCCGACGTGTTCTTCTACAAGATCGGCGAGGAGATCTTCAGCCAGCGCGGCTACCGGCCGGTCCTGGAGGAGCAGGTCCGCCAGTTCGGTTTCGGCTCGCCGACGGAGATCGACCTCCCGTACGAGTTCGTCGGCACCATCCCGAACAAGGCCCTCAAGCAGCAACTCGCGGCGAGCGGAGCGATCGCGAAGGAGGAGGGCAAGGGCTACTACGTGGGTGACAACGTGCAGTTCGCCATCGGTCAGGGCCTGCTCTCCGCCACGCCCCTGCAGCTCGCGGTCGCCTACGGCACCATCGCGAACGGCGGGAAGGTCGTGAAGCCGAGGGTCGTCCGCGCAATCTGGGGCCCTGGCACGCCGAAGGGCAGGTCAGGGCGCGTGGACCTGAAGGCGGGGGTCGTCCTGCAGGACTTCTCGGCACCCCAGATCGTGCGCGACATCAGCATGGACGCCACCGCCAGGGAGGCCATCATCGAGGGGCTCACACGCGTCATCACGGGACCGGGCGTGCGCTCGGACATCTACCACTCGACGACGGGTGAGAAGCTCTTCCGTTCCTACCCGAAGCGTGCTCTCCCGATCGCGGGCAAGACGGGCACGGCGCAGGGCGCGGGGAACCTGCCGTGGAACGACTCATCGGCGTTCGCGGCATTCAGCAAGAACGGAAACGTCCCGTACACGGCCGTCGCGTACCTGGAGAAGTCTGGATTCGGCAGCAGGGCAGCCGCCCCCGTGGTGAAATGCGCGTTCACCGCACTGGCGGGGAAGGTGGCAGTGCCGTCGGCCATGCCTGCAGACCCGCTCGACGTCAACAGCGTGACGCCCGCCGGCGAGCAGCGCCTGAAGAACCCCCTTTGCCTGGTCGGCACGGGATCGTCGGTGCGTGACTGATGGGCTCTGTGTTCAGGACGCGCCGGCCCGACTCGGGCCTGGGGAACATCAAGAGGGGTTTCGCCGACCCCGGCCGCAACATCGACTGGGTGCTCATGTCCGCCGTGGGGGCGCTGTCCGTCATCGGGCTCTTCCTCATCTTCTCGGCGACCCGGCCGAGGCTCATCAGCAACGGGCTTGACCCCTACCAGTTCGTGCAGCGCCAGGTCGCGTTCCTCATCTTCGCGATCATCGTGATGGCCGTCGTCATGTGGGTCGACTACGTCCAGTTGCGGGGGAGCGCCCAGGCTCTCTATGCGGTGACGATGTTCCTGCTCGTCATGGTCCTCGTGGTCGGCGGCGTGAAGGGCGGCGCGAGGTTGTCCTTCGACATCGGCCCCATCGCCGTGCAGCCGTCCGAGATCGCCAAGGTCACCACGCTCCTGATGCTCGCCGGGTTCCTGGCTGATGCCGACACCGACAAGGTGTCGTACGAACGCCTCATCCAGTCGCTCTTCATCGTCGGGGCGCCGGCATTCCTCGTGCTGATCGAGCCGGACCTCGGGTCGGCCTCGGTCCTCGTGGCGTGCGCGATGGGGGTGCTCCTCGTCGCGGGGGCGGAACTGAGGTACGTCGCCTTCATCACCGGGATGGGCGTCGTCTCCGCGGTGGCCGGCTTGCTCTCCGGGGTGGTGAAGACGTACCAACTGCGGCGCATCACCGCGTTCCTGCAGCAGAACTCCGACAGCGCGGACCTCCAGAACCTCGTCACCCAGGTCCGGTTCGCCAAGAGGGCGGTCGCGACGGGAGGTTTCTTCGGGAAGGGGTACCTGCAGGGGCCGCTCACGAACGGCCGGTTCATCCCGGTCCAGTCGACCGACTTCGTGTTCTCTGCCCTCGGCGAGCAGTTCGGGATGGTGGGCTGCACTGTCGTTCTGGCCCTCTTCGCTGTCGTCCTGTGGCGGGTCTTCAGGATCGCCAGGATGGCCACCGAGCGGCTGGGGACCCTCATCTGCGCCGGGGTCTTCACGATGATTCTGTGGCAGAGCTTCCAGAACATCGGGATGACGATGGGGATCACCCCCGTCTCGGGGGTCCCGCTGCCGTTCCTGTCCTACGGGGGCTCCCACACGGTCGCTTTTGCCATGATGATCGGCCTGGTCCAGAGCGTCCACATGCGCCGATTCCGGTAGTTGCAGAGGTAAAGTTGGGGTGATCGTTCGCGGTGCGGGCGCCCCCACTGGCTGCCCATTCCGCGCATGGCGCGCCTCCCCGGGTGCGACGTGGAAAGGGAACTCTGATGGACAACAACGGCTCCGGCCCCGATTCGGGCGCCGACACCCCGCGCTCGCGCCCTGTGGACAACGGCCCCGGGGGTGGTCCCGACGGTTCTGCCGGGGGCGCCGCCCGGAAGCGCCGCCGCGGCAGCAGGGGCGGGAAGAACCGCAAGAAGCCGACCGGCCAGGGAGGCGAACCCACGGAGGGCTCTGCCGGCAACGGTGGCGGCCGCAGCGCATCAGCGCCCGGCCAGGGCCGCAACCCCCAGGAATTGCCGGACCCGCCCCGCGAGGGCAAGGTGACCGACCAGGCCGTGGCCGAGCAGGCACTCGTGCGCAAGCCCCAGATCGGCGACACCCGTCCCGCACCGGTGCAGAAGCCGGCGGCCCCGGCCCAGAAGACCGACAGTTCCGGGAACGGCAAGCGCAAGCGGCGCGGCGGCCGCGGACGGTCCCGTTCCGGCGGGGGCAACGGCGGCGGCTCGGGTGAGCAGCGCGGCGGCAATGCCCCGCAGCGCAGCCGCGAGGCGATCGAGGCCGAGATCATCGAGAAGCGCCGCGGCCGCGAGCGCGACGGGCG
>CAYXRQ010000144.1:0-4482 GCA_964466765.1 uncultured Bifidobacterium sp.
GCCGCCCGAGATGATCACGTCCTTCTTGCGGTCCGCGATGGTCACGTGGTGGTTCTCCCCGATGGAGCCGCCGTCGCCGGTGCGGAACCACCCGTCCACGATGGCCTTGGACGTCTCCTCGGGCTGGTTCCAGTAGCCCTCCATGATCACGGAACCGCGCGCGAGAACCTCACCCTCGGCATCCACGGCCATCTCCACGCCCAGGCTCGGCGCGCCGGCCGCCCCCAGGCGCGCTGCCCTGTCTGCCGGCGAGAGCCCGTCCCACTCCTGCCTTGTGCGGTTCATCGTGAGCAACGGAGAAGTCTCCGTGAGGCCGTAGATCTGCACGAACTCCCAGCCGAGCTCGGTCTCGATCCGCTCGATCGTCTTCGTGGGCGGCGGCGCACCGGCCACGACCATGCGCACGTTGCCGCGGTTGCTCCCGGCCCCGGGTGCCGCGTCGAGGATCATGTTCGCCACAGCCGGGGCCCCGCACAGGAGGGTCACCTTGTGCTCCTCGACCCGTCGCAGGATCTCGGCCCCGTCCACCTTGCGCAGCACGATGTGACGGCCGCCCATGGCGGTGACCGCGAAGACCATGCCCCAGCCGTTCGCATGGAACTGCGGGAGGGTGTGCAGGTACGTGTCGCGGTCGTTGACGCCCATCTGCCAGCCGAACACCGCGGCGTTCACCCACAGGTTGCGGTGGGTCAGCTGCACGCCCTTCGGGCGGGCCGTGGTGCCGCTGGTGTAGTTGATGGTGGCCGTCGCGTCCTCGTCGGGCTCCCACGGGCGGGGCTCCACACCATGGCGGTAGAGGACGGCGTCGGACTCCGCACCGATGACGAACCTGTGCTTTGCCGTCACGCCCGAGAGCGCTTCGTCCAGCTCAGGGTCGACGATCAGGACTTCGGCCCCGCTGTGCTCCACGATGTAGGCGACCTCCTCGGCCACGAGACGGAAGTTGACCGGCACGAGCACCCTCCCCCAGCCGCTCACGCCGAAGAAGGAAGTGATGAGACGGGCAGAGTTCTGGCTGACCACTGCCACGCGGGCGCCCTGCGGGACCCCGAGAGCGTCGAGACCGGCGGCCTGGGCCCGCGCCAGATCGGCCATGCGGGAGTACGTCAACGTCCCCCAGGACTCTGCCGGCTGGTCCGGCTCGTCGATGACCGCGATGCGGTCCCCGTAGACCTGCTCGGCACGGCGGAGGTGGTCGATGACGGTGAGTGCAACCTTCATGCGCACACCCTAAACGCTCCCCCGCCCGCCCCCGAACACGGGACCGGGGACGCAAAAGGGGCGGTGGCCGTAGCCACCGCCCCTCTCGTGACTGTCAGTGACCGGTCTCTAGCGCTCCTGCCAGATTCCCGTCCACTCGAAGCCCTTGATGTCCTTCGTGGGAGCGAAGGTCTTTCCGTCGGGGTTCTTGAACTGGGTGATCCCCTTCAGCTTGGCCTTGTTGTTGACGAAGGTGTACGTGGCGGTGTGCACGGTCGGGATCGCCATGCCGGTCGCCTGCATGTAGGCAGTGGCCTCCTGGAACTTCTTCTTGCGCGCGGCGGGGTCGGTCTCCGCCTGGGCCGCGTACAGGAGGTTGTCCACCTGGGTGTCACTGTGGTTGCCCAGGGCAATCACCTTGTTGTAGCCGATGCCCAGAGCAGTCTTGGCGATCGGGTTGGTCGAGTTCGCGGGGAACGCGCCCGTCACGAAGAACGGGAGCACGTAGCCGGAACCCGGGCCCTCGGCCGGGGTGCCCTCTGCGAAGTCGTACAGGTTGCCGCCGCCGCGGTAGATGGACGCGATCAGCACGGCCGACTCGGCCTGGAAGATCGGGTTCATCTGGATGCCGGCCGCCTCGAAGTACTTCTGCACTTCCTTCACGTTGTTGAGCGAGGATGTGCTGGTGTCCGCGTAGAGCGTGAGCTTGAACGGCCCAGCAGCACCGAGATCGGTGTTGCACTTCGCCACGTACTCCTTGGCCTTGGCCACGTCGTAGGTGGGCGCACCGTTCTTGGTGTACATGATGTGGTCAGTGCCCACGATGGACCCCGAGTAGACACCCAGACCCTTGAAGCGGACCTTGTTGTACGTCTTCCAGTCGACCGCGAACGCCGCTGCGAGGCGGCAGTTCTGGTACTTGAAGGGCGAACCGGTCTTGTTCTGGTTCGGCACCCACTGGCCCCACGAGGCCGCCTTGCCGGCATACTCGGTGACGACGCTCTTGCGCTTGCGCAGGTCGAGGATGAAGGTCGACTCACCCGTGGTGAACGACGCGGCATCGAGGTTGCCGCGGCGGAGCGCTGCGGCACGCTGCGAGGCCTCCTTCACCACAACGAAGGTGACCGAGTTCAGGTACGGCAGCTGCGTGCCGGCTGCGTCCTTGCGCCAGTAGTTCGGGTTGCGCACGACCACGAGTTCGTTCGGGTTGTACGACTGGATCATGAACGGACCGGTGCCGATGCCCTTGAGAGAGCATGACGCGGTAGTGGACGTCGTGTTGGCCTTGCCTTCAGGAGTCAGGATCTGACCAGGGGCGCGCATGACATAGCGACCCGCGCGGTACATGAGACCGATGAAGTCGTTGTCGGGACGCTCGAGCGTGATCTTCACTGTGAGCGGATCGACAGCATCGATGCTCATGATGTTGGCGTTCACGCCGACACCAGTCGAGCCGTATGCGATACCGGAGTACGTATAGCTGCCGAGCTTGCCGCTGATGACAGCGCCACGACCGAGGTCCATGTTCATTTTCACGACCTCGGCATTGAAATCCTCACCGTTGGAGAACTTGATGTTCGGGCGGAGCGTGAACGTCCACACCTTGCCGCCCTCGGAAGCCACCCACTTGGAGGCGAGGTGCGGGATGAAGTTGCCGCGCGAGTCGCGCTCCACGAGGCTCTCGTACACGGTGCGTGTGGCACCGAGGGCATCGCCGGTGAGTGCATTCGAGAAGCACCAACCCGAGATCGTGTTCAGGATGCCGACAGTGACGTCGCCTCCAAGTTTCGAGGCAGCCGGCTTTGCGCCAGCGGCCTGGGTGGTGGTTGCCATTGCCGACGCCGCGATTGCGACTGCGACTGCTGCTCCCCACCTCTTCCTTCTTGATGTCATTTGGTTACCCCCCATAGGTGCGTCGCCCGGTCGGCGACGTCTCTCCAATGTAGACGAAAGTCACACAGGTGTCACATTCGCCACAGGGGTGATTTACAGAAAATCTCAACTGGGACAAGGGTTTCTTGCATTCACCAATCATCGGTGCCTTGCTTGAGAACTTGTGCTCATCCGTGGGTGACGCACCTACCCTTCGGTACGCCGGGTCTTCACCTCGGCGGCACCGCTTCCTACCGTCAGATCGTCCCCTGACGAAAGGAACACGACATGAGCAGGAACACACTGATGCGGCCGTTGCTGGAATGGCCGGCCAGTTTCCCCACCTGGCCGGTGGGCTTCTGGCCCCCGAAGATGGAGTTGCTGGGCCCGTCCTCGGACATCCGCATCGAGGAGTTCGACTCCGACCACCACCGCGTGATCCGTG
The DNA here is from genome assembly GCA_964466765.1 of uncultured Bifidobacterium sp. Taxonomy (GTDB): domain Bacteria; phylum Actinomycetota; class Acidimicrobiia; order Acidimicrobiales; family Ilumatobacteraceae; genus UBA2093. Next base: position 3,518 of record CAYXRQ010000144.1, read on the forward strand.
CCGAGCTCCCCGGCATCGACCCGGAGAAGGACGTCTCGCTGACCGTCGACGACTTCGTGCTCAACATCGACATCACCCGCGAGCGGAGGGCCGAGAAGACGGAGTCCGGCCAGTTCAGGTCCGAGTTCTCGTACGGCCACCTCCACCGTGCGGTCCACCTGGACGGACGGGCCGGTGCCGACGACGTGAAGGCAACGTACCGGGACGGCATCCTCGAGATCCGCGTGAAGACCAACGGTCACCACGAGGAGAAGAGGCGCATCCCGGTCAACCGGGTCTGAGCCGCCCGTTCAGCCGGCGCGGCGCAGGGCTGCGACTGCTGTCGCGACCGGGGTGATGTCCACGTCCGCCCCGCTGCCGTGGCCGTCGTTGTCACCGTGGCCGAACGGGTTGTCGAGGTCGCGGACCAGCAGCAGGAGGTACGCGTACGCGAGGCTGAGCACTGACGGCGCGATCCACGACATGACAGTGGACGGGAACGTGACCACAGCGAGCGAGATCTGCAGGATGAACACGAGGAAGGTCATCAGCACGTAGCCCGACTGCACGAACGAGGTGTTCCGGATGACGGCAATGCGGTTGAGCGTCGCGGTCAGCTCCCCGTTTACCGTCATCATCCTCCCGAGGTAGTGGGTGCCTCCGCCGGACTTCTCGACATCGGTGACGAGCCTCGAGAGGTCGGCCTGGGCCGCCCACATCTCTGCATCAGTGCGCTGCCCCAGCAGCCACCCGTGGACTGCCTCCCCCACTGACGCGACGCGGGCCGTCGCCCATGCGTGGTCTTGGTCCTTCGCGGTGAGGGCAAGCGCGCACGCGGACTGGAAACCGCCGAGGCCGACGGCGACCACCGCCGGCAGTCGCTCCGACTCCTTGTAGTCCGCCAGCACGCCGCCCAGCATGAAACCCAGGATGAGGGTGACGCCGGTGATGACCGAGCCGATCTCACCGAAGGTCGCGACCTCACC
>CAYXRQ010000145.1:0-4471 GCA_964466765.1 uncultured Bifidobacterium sp.
TGATCGCGGTGAGCCAGAGCGGCACCACGACCGACACGAACCGCACCGTCGACCTGGTCGCTGGGCGCGGCGCAGCGGTGCTCGCCATCGTGAACCGGCGCGCCAGTGACCTCGCCGCCAAGGCGCACGGCACGTACTTCACCTCCGACGGCCGCGACATCGAGATGAGCGTCGCGAGCACGAAGGCGTTCTACGCACAGGTTGCTGCCGGTGCGGTCCTGTCCTGCGCGATCGCACTCCGGTGCGGCGGGTCAGCGTCCCGCGTCGACAGGATCCTGCGCTCGCTCGTGGACATGCCCGCCGCGATGGAGAAGGTGCTGGCCGGCCGCCCGGCGATCGGTGCAGTCGCCGCGAGGTTCGCGCCGTCGCGCAGGTACTGGGCCGTCGTCGGCAACGGGCCGAACACGGTCGCGGCGAACGAGGTGAGGATCAAGCTCTCCGAGCTCTGCTACAAGTCCATCAGCTGCGACGTCACCGAGGACAAGAAGCACATCGACCTCTCGTGCGAGCCGATGATCCTCGTGTGCGCCGCCGGTCTCGGAGAGGGGACCGCAGCCGACGTGGCGAAGGAAGTGGCCATCTACAAGGCGCACAAGGCCGTGCCGATCGTGGTCGCCACGGAGGGCAGCGCGCAGTTCGACGCCGCGGCCGCCGTGATCCACGTGCCGGCTGTCGACCCCACGCTCGGGTTCGTCCTCTCCGCGATGGCCGGTCATCTCTTCGGCTACGACGCCGCCCTGGCGATCGACGCCCTCGCCGTGCCCCTCCGCCGCCTCCGCGAGGTGGTGGAGCACGTCGTGGAGCGCGGCGGCAACGGCGAGGAGGCACTCGCCGCGGTGGAACGCCGCATCGGGACGGCATCCCAGGAGTTCCTCGCCGGGCTGCGCACCGGCCAGTACGACGGGAACCTCGAGGCGAGCACGGCCGTCCGTGTCGTCTCGTTGCTGCGGACCGTGACGTCAACGGAACCCCTGCGCGACTACCAGCGCGAGACCGGGCGGGTCGCCACGCCGGCCGTCCTCCTCGACGACCTGGTCACCGCGCTGACGAGGGCGGTGGACGAGCTCACCCGCCCCGTCGACGCCATCAAGCACCAGGCAAAGACCGTCACAGTCGGGATCTCGCGCACCGAGGAGGGTCTCCTCGATGCCGTGCTCGTGCGTGCCGTGCTCGAGGCGGGTGCCGCGCGCGACCACATCTCGTACTCGACACTCAAGGTGCTGGCTGCACTGGACGGGGCTGTCGAATCCGTCACCGGGTTCACGCGATACTCGGTGAACGGCGACCCGCGCGGCGGTGCCGCGACGATCAGCATCGTGGAACGCGGCGGACTCGCGAGGGACCTCGCGTCGCGCGTCGACACGAACCCCTCGCTCGTCGGCACCAAGCGGCGCGTCGCGGACGAGCAGCAGGTGCTCGTCGCCCGCGGGCGCAAGGACGGCCGGACCGTGGTGATCGTGCCGGAGGTGAAGGGTGCCGAGACTGTGGGGCTCACGCTCCTGCACGTGGTCTTCCACGGCACCGTCCCTGCCGCCACCGCACGGCGGGTGCTGCAGGGCTACGACCGCAGGTACGACAGGCTCGTCGACTGGGTCACGGAGACAGAGGGATCTTTCCGCGAGGACCGACTCGGCGAGGTGCCGATCGCGGACCTGCTCATCCTCCCGGTGTCAGAGACCGCCGACCACTGGCGCAACGACAGGGGCAGGTGACCATGCGCGGCGTGGGCATCGACGCAGTCGACATCGAACGCTTCCGTCTCTCGCTGCAGCGCACGCCGGCGATGAGGACGCGCCTCTTCACGCCGGAGGAGCTCGCCTCGGTGGAGGAGTCGAAGGACCCCGTGCCGTCGCTCGCGGCGCGCTTTGCCGTGCGCGAGGCGGCGATGAAGGCGATGGGGGTCGGCCTCGGGGCGTTCGGGTTCCATGACGTCTCGGTGGAACGCCTCGGGTCGGGTGCACCCCGACTGCGCGTGGAGGGCCGTGCCCTGGAGCTCGCCGAGAGTCTCGGCATCAACGGCTGGCACGTGTCCATCACGCACACGTCCTCGGTCGCGATGGCTGTCGTCGCGGCGCTCTGAGCCCGCGCCGAGACGCACCTCCCGCTCGGTTTCGCCGGCCCCGCGCCTACGCTTGCGGGGTGATTCCCGTCGTGACACCCGAGCAGATGCGCGCGGCGGATGCCGCGGCACTTGCCGCCGCCGGGGACACCGGCGTGTTCATCCGCAGGGCGGGACATGCCGTGGCGGAGGCCGCGCGCTCCATGATGGCCGGCACCTACGGCCGGCGGGTCACCGTGGTCGCGGGCAAGGGCAACAACGGCAACGACGGCCGAGTCGCGGCAGCGACGCTCGGGTCGTGGGGTGCCTCCGTCACGGTGACCGATGCCGCCGCCGCCCACGGGTTGTTCGTCGACCCGCGCACGGCCGACATCGTGATCGACGCCGCCTACGGGATCGGCTTCCGCGGCACGTGGTCGCCCCCCGTCGTCATCGACGTGCCCGTGCTCGCAGTCGACATCCCGAGCGGGCTCGACGGGCGCACCGGCGCGGTCAACGGCGGGGTGCTCGTGGCCGACCGCACCGTCACCTTCGCGGCACTGAAGCAGGGGATGGTGCTCGGTGACGGGCCGTCCGTGTGCGGCGTCATCGACATCGTGGACGTGGGCATCGACCCGGGGGACGACGTGGACGTCCACGTCGTCGAGGCATCAGACGTCCGCCGTTGGCTGCCGCCGCGCGACAGGCAGGCCCACAAGTGGTCACACGCGGTGCGCATGGTCGCAGGGAGTGCCGGGATGCCCGGGGCCGCCTCGCTTGCGTCCGCCGCGGCGATGCGGGCGGGTGCCGGCATCGTCCATCTCTCCACACGTGGCACCGACCGCTCGGGTGCGCAGTTCCCCACGGAGGTCGTGCATGTCCCCCTGCCGGAGGGTGACTGGTCACGGTTCGTCGCTGCCGACGCGGCGAGGTTCGACAGTCTGGTGATCGGGCCCGGACTCGGCCGCGGTGATGACGTCGCACTCGAGGTCAGGGAGGTGCTGGCCGCGGTCGGGCTGCCTGCCGTCATCGACGGGGATGCGATCGCGGCTTCAGTCGACCCGCGCGGCGGCTACGGGACGCTCCTCGGGCGCACCGCACCGACGGTCCTCACCCCGCACGACGGCGAGTTCGCCGCCATGGGCGGCGACACTTCGGATGACGACCGCATCGGCGCGACAGCGGCACTCGCCGCCGCCTCGGGGTGCACCGTGCTGCGGAAGGGCCCGACCACGGTCGTGGCCTCGCCCGGCCGTCCCACCTACCTGGTCGTGTCAGGGGACGAGCGGCTCGCAACGGCCGGCAGCGGTGACGTGCTCGCCGGCATCACCGGGGCGTTCCTGGCCCGCGGTCTTGCCGCCCCCGAGGCCGCCGCAGCGGCGGCGTTCGTGCACGGGATGGCCGGTTCCTCCCTGCCTGTCGAGGGTGCGATCGCCCGCGACGTGGTGGCAGTCATCAGCGACGTCCTCAATGACATCATGGGCACGGGGGCAGGGCAATGAGCGTCGATTTCTCGCAGCGATGGGCGTGGGCCGAGGTGCACACCGGCATCATCCAGCACAACATCGCCGTCATCGCCCAGCGCATCGCACCCACGGACGTGTGGGCCGTCGTCAAGGCGAACGGGTACGGCCACGGGGCCGTGCAGGTCGCCCAGGCTGCTCTCGCGGCGGGCGCGAAGGGGCTGTGCGTCGCGATCGTGGACGAAGGTGTCGCCCTCCGCCGCGCGGGGATCCAGGCGCCCATCCTCGTCCTCAGCGAGCAACCCGCGGAACTCGCCCCGGTGCTCGTCGGTTACGCGCTCACTCCCACGGTCGCCACGACGCGCGGAGCCGCTGCGATCGCGACGGCGGCACAGGAGACGGGCCGCGAGACCGGGGTCCACATCAAGGTCGACACCGGCATGCACCGGATGGGTGCCCAGCCGTCCGAGGTGCTGGGCATCGCGCAGTTCGTGACGAGCCATCCGTTGCTCTCCGTCGAGGGCATCTACACGCACTTCGCTGTCGCGGACGACCCGGCGCACGAGGCCAACGCGCGCCAGCTCGCCTCGTTCACGGGTGTCCTCGACAACCTCTCGGCCCGTGGCATCACCCCGCCCGTTGTCCACGCGGCGAACTCCGCCGCAGCGCTCGCCAACCCGGACGCGCGGTTCACCATGGCCCGCGTCGGCATCGCCACGTACGGTCTCCTCCCCGGCCGCGGCGTCGCGGACGAGTGCAGGGGATTGATCCCCGCGATGTCGCTCAAGGCCCGCGTGTCGGCGGTGCGGTGGGTCGAGGCGGGCCATGCAGTGTCCTACGGGCTCCGCACGCCGCTCGCGGCGCAGTCACTCATCGCCACCGTGCCTCTGGGGTACGCGGACGGCGTGCCGCGGAGGCTCGGGCACGAGGGCGGCCACGTCCTCGTCAACGGCGTGCCCCGGCGGATCGC
>CAYXRQ010000146.1:0-4459 GCA_964466765.1 uncultured Bifidobacterium sp.
CTCGCACAACACGACGAACTCGTCGCCCGAGATGCGCGCGACCGTGTCGCTCGGCCGGGTCGCCGAGGCGAGCCGGCGGGAGATCGAGACAATCAGCTGGTCGCCGACGGCGTGGCCGATCGTGTCGTTGACGTGCTTCAGCTTGTCGAGGTCGATGAAGAGGACTGCCACGTTCGCGCCCGTCGTGCCGGCGCGCTCGAGTGCCTCCGTGGTCTTGCGCAGGAACAGCACCCTGTTCGGCAGGCCGGTGAGCGCGTCGTGCGTGGCCAGCCTGTCGAGTTCCGCCCGCGCCTGCCGCTCCTCGGTGATGTCCCGGGCGATCGTCGCCCAGTGGTGCACAGTGCCGTCGCTCTCGCGCACCACCTGCACGATCACCGTGAGGGTGCGGGGGAGGCCATCGGGGGAGCGGAACGCGATCTCGCCCTCCCAGCGGTTGTCGGCTCCACTGCCCGCGGGGTCGAGCATGTGGCGGGGCAGCTGGTCGCGCACGGCCTGCATGTAGGTGCGCGCCGCGATGTCGTCGCCCGCGGGGCGGGCCGGGTCCACGCCGAGGACGGTGCGCGCCGGGTCGTTCGCGAATGTGATCGCGCCCGCCCTGTCGAACACGACGACGGCGTCACCCGAGACGTCGAGCAAGCCGACAAGTTGGTCCGAGAGCGACGACTGCTCCACAACGGGAGTGACGTCCACCGCGGTGCCGACCCAGCCGATGATGCGGCCGCCATCCTGCTGCGCGGCGGTGTTGATGCGGATCCACACGGTCGTCCCGTCCGGCGCCGGCACGGGGAACTCGCACGCGAAGGGCGAGGTGTCGCCGCGGTGCGCCAGCCACTGCCTCTCGCACTCCGTCCGCACGTGCGGCACGGCGTGCGACCACGGTGCGGTGCCCGGGACGACCGGCCCGCCGCCGAGGGCCACCGTACGGAACGCGTCGTTCGCCGCGAGCAGACGGAAGTCTGCGTCGGCTTCGAACACACCGACGGGCAGGGAGGCGGTCACAGGGTCGATGGCGCCATTGTCACAGACCCAACACCACGGGTGGTGGAACGAACCCAGAGAGTGGTGGGTGCCACTCTGCGTGGCGCCGCCCCGGGCGACCGACCCGGGGTCAGCGTGAGCAGGTGAACTCGGTGGTGGCTACCTCGAGCGCGGCGGCCTCGATCGCCGCGCGCAACGACGGTGCGCCGTCGCCAGTCTGGGCCTCGAGCACTTGGCTCACCGCATACACGGAGAGCGAGTACCTGTGCGTCCCGCCCTCCGGCGGGCAGGGACCCGAGTAGTCGGGCTTGGCGTCGCTGTTCATGGCCACGACGGCCAGGTCACCCACCGACCCCTCGCTGATGCCGGTGCTCGTCGCGTCGATGTTGGCCACGGTCCAGTGCGCGTACTCGGGCGCGTCGAGGTCCGTGAGGATGACCGCAAAAGAGGCGGTCCCCTCCGGCGGGTTCGCCCATGACACGGCAGGCGAGACGTTCATGCCGTCGCATGTGTGGCGCGGGTCGATTTCCGCACCCTCTGCCCACGGCGGCGTGACCGTGAACGCGGGGTCGCCGGCCACCGTCGTCGGCGCGATCGCGATCGACTCGGACTGGTCCGCACCGGGTTCGGCCATCGTGCGGCCGTCGTTGGTGGAGCAGGCCGTGACCAGGAGGAGCGATGCAGCGGCGAGGAGTCTCCGTGCGGTCGTCATGGGCCCACACTATGCCCGCACGGCCGGGGCGTGCCCGCGAGCGTGCCCCGTCCGCATCCTCCGTGCGACGTCCGTCCTCGTTAGCCTGTTGCCGTGGTTGACGTGCCGGTGTCCGAATCTGGCGATCCGCTGTGCCTCCTCACGGTGCACGCACATCCCGATGACGAGGCCTCCAAGGGCGCGTCCACGGTTGCCCGTTACTTCGCGGAGGGCGTTCGCACGGTCCTCGTGTGCTGCACAGGCGGCGAGGAGGGCGACCTGCAGAATCCCGCACTCCGCGAGCCTGGCCAGCCGTTCCACGGTCTCACCCCCGAGGAGGAGAAGGCCCTGCTCGCAGAGGTCCGGCCCCGGGAACTCGAACGGTCAGTGGAGATCATCGGGTTCTCCGCCCTCCACATGCTCGGGTACCGCGACTCCGGCATGGCCGGCACGCCGCCGAACGAGCACCCCGACTGCTTCCACCAGGCCGACCTGGACGAGGCCACCGGCCGTCTCGTGCGCATCATCCGCGCGGAGCGCCCGCAGGTCATCCTCACCTACAACGACGACCAGCGCGGATACCCGCACCCTGACCACCTCCGCGTGCACGACACGAGCCTCCTCGCCTTCGAGCGCGCCGGTGACCCTGCCTGGTACCCGGAGGCGGGCGAGCCGTGGCAGCCGCAGAAGATGTACTACACGCTGTGGGCGAAGGAGCGCGTGGTGGCGGTGCACGAGGCCCTGCTCGCGAAGCACGGCGAGTCGCCGTTCAGCGAGGAGTGGCTGAACCGGCCCTCGCAGGACCACCGCATCACCACGCGTCTGCACCTGCCCGCGTACCTCGCGGCCCGCAGCGGCTCGCTCCGCGCGCACGCGACGCAGGTGGACCCGTCCTCCGCATGGTGGTTCGGCCTCACCGATGACGAACTCGCCCAGGTGTACCCGTGGGAGGACTGGATCCTCGCCAAGTCCACGCTGGACATCGACACCGACACGGTCCTCGAGGACGACCTCTTCGCCGGCATCAGGGCCGCATCACGGGTCTGACGCCGGTGTCTCAGCCGGCGCGCATGGCGTCGCGCAGCTCGCGGTAGCCGATCAGCACCGCCCCGCTCTCGCGAACCACCGATGCGAACTCGGAGTCGTCGGTGACGAGGCGGAGGTCGTCCACCCATCCCGCTGCGACGTCGCCGAGCGCCCGGACCTCCGGGGTGTCGAGCGCGGGCTGCACGTGGATCTCCGTGACGCCGGGTGCGAGGGTGCGGAACGACTCGATGGCGCGGTCGCGGCTGCCGGGGTTCCAGTCATGGTCGAAGTGGTCGGGGAAGACCACGCCCTCCTCGGCGGCGAGACGACGGAAGGGGAAGCCCGCGCGCGACTCCTCGACGGTGGAGGGGAGGCGCACGGGAAGGCGGAACTCGACCGCCAGTTCCAGGTACACGTCGAAGAACTCGGGCCGCAGGGTGATGGAGCTGAGGTGCGGTGCGAGGTGCGTGACGTCGATGCCCCAGGCAGCCGCACGCTCTATCTGGGCACGGCACTCTCGAAGCACCTCGGCGGGGTCTGCGTGCTCCCACAGGTCGTCGATCGAGCGGGGGAATCCGCCCTCGCCCGAGAGCAGCGACGGCGCGTGCGTGAGCGGGCCCCAGCGGTACACAGGGTGCTCCGCATTCAGGGTGAGGTGCACGCCGATGTCCTCGCCGCGGTACATGTCGGCCGCGTAGCGAGCCCACGGTGCCGGCATCATGATCGAGGCGCAGGTGGCCAGGCCGTCGCGCAGCGCGCGGTACACGCCCTCGGTGGCGCCGTGGCAGGAGCCGAGGTCGTCGCACGACAGGATCACGAGCCGCGCATCGTCGGGGTGCCCGAGCCGTGAGTTCAGCGAGCGCTCTGCCACTCCCCGAACGCTATCGGGGGCACGCACCCCACAGGCCGAGCGACGCCGCCTCCGCAGCGACGGCGGCCGCGGCGAACTCAGCGGCGTGGGCCGTGTTGGGCGGGAACGGGTACGGCACGGCGTGCCCGGTGGCGGCGAGGTCGAGGTTGACGAAGAGACCGTCCGACGCGCGGCGGAGGTAGACGAGCAAACGTTCGTACCTGTCACGGGCCTCAATATCGCGCTCCACGTGGACCTCGGTGCCTGGCGGCAGGAGCGATGCCGTGCGGGCGCTCGCCTCCGGCCCGAAGCACTCGACCGGCTTCTTCGGGTGCTTCGTCTCGGGGGTGTTCACCCCGATGAGGCGCACTGACTCCCTGCGCCCGCCGAAGTCGAGGATGACGGTGTCGCCGTCGGTCACTTCCACCACCTCGGCAGTGACGCGGCCCTGCGCGTCCGGGGACGGCAGAGGGGGCGAGCACGCTGCTGCCAGCATGCCCGCCCCCAGTGCGACGGTGAGTGCGAGGCGGGTGTCCATGCCCGCCATGTGTGCCTAGAGGCGCTCGATGAGGGTCCCGGTGCCGAGGCCGCCGCCGCAGCACATCGAGACGAGGCCGTAGCGGCCGCCGGTGCGCTCCAGTTCGTAGAGGGCCTTCGTCATGAGGAAGCCGCCGGTCCCGCCGAGCGGGTGGCCGAGTGCGATCGCGCCGCCGTTCGGGTTGGTCTTCTCCAGGTCGGCGCCCAGCTCCTTCGCCCAGGCGAGCACCACGGACGCGAACGCCTCGTTGACCTCGAACACGTCGATGTCGTCGATCTTGAGGTTGTTGCGCGAGAGCAGGCGCTTCGTCGCGTCGATCGGGGAGCACGACGGCGCGCTGTGGCTCAAGTCCACCGACTACGGCGATGACAAGGAC
>CAYXRQ010000147.1:0-4453 GCA_964466765.1 uncultured Bifidobacterium sp.
GGAGTGCCCGTCCCGTCTGTTTTGAAGACAGCGAAGGCCACCAGGTGCTCGTACGCCTCCGCCGGTCACGGTACTTGCGGCTCGTCCGCATCGGGCTACGGTGCTGCCATGGGCACCGCGGCTCCCCTTCTCCCCGACGGTCTCGTCGTCGTGGTCAAGAAGGAGTGCGCGACGTGCCAACTGGTCGAGCCGTTGCTCGCGCGCATCAAGGCGGAGGCCGGGCCGCTGACGGTGTGGACCCAGGACGACCCCTCGTTCGCGTCGTCAGTCGGCGCGATCCACGACTCCGACCTGGCGGTGTCGTGGCACAACAACATCGAGACCGTGCCGACCCTCATCACCGTTCGCGACGGCAGGGAGACCGGGCGCACGTTCGGCTGGTCGCGAGACGACTGGCGGCGGCTCACCGGCATCGCCGACCTCGGCGAGGACCTGCCGGCGATGCGCCCGGGCTGCGGCTCCATGAGCGTGGACCCGGACATCGTCGACAGGCTGCGCGCCCGTTTCACCGGTGACACGGTCACCGCGCGCCGCGTCGAGTTCTCCTCGGCCGAGGACGAGTTCGAGGCGATGTTCGCCCGCGGCTGGACTGACGGTCTCCCCGTCGTGCCGCCCACGCGCGAGCGCGTGCTGCGGATGCTCACCGGCACCACGCGCGCTCCGTCCGACATCGTGGCGCTCTGCCCGCCGGACCTCGTGGAGCTCACCGTCGAGAAGATCGCCATCAATGCGGTCATGGCGGGTTGCATGCCCGAGTACATGCCGTGGGTCATCGCGGCGCTCGAGGCGGTGTGCAACGACACGTTCAACATGCACGGCGTGCTCGCCACCACGATGCCGGTCGGGCCCGTCATCGTGTGCAACGGCCCCGGCACGCGTGCCATCGGCATGAACAGCGGCATCAACGTGTTCGGCCAGGGCAACCGCGCGAACTCCACCATCGGCCGCGCGGTGCAACTGACGATCCGCAACGTTGGCGGCGGCCGGCCGGGCGGGGTCGACCGCGCCACGCACGGCAACCCGGGCAAGGTCGGGTTCTGTTTCGCCGAGGACGAGCTCTCCTCCCCCTTCACCCCGCTGTCCGAGTGGCGCGGGGTCGCACCGGGCCGCGATGCGGTCACGGTGTTCGCCGGTGAGGGTCCGCGCGGCATGGTGGACCAGCTCGCACGCACGCCGGAGGAGCTGTGCAAGTCGCTCGCGGAGTCACTGATCCCGCTGCAGCACCCCAAGCTCGTCATCGGCTTCGACGCGATCCTCATCATCAGCCCGGACCACGGCCGCATCTTCCGTGACGCGGGATGGGACCGCGAGCGGGTGCTCGCCGAGATCACGCGGCTCACCACCCGCCCCGGCACCGAACTGCTCCGCGGGGCGAACGGAATGGCCGAAGGAATCCCGCCACACCTGCGCGACGCGGACCTCCCGAAGTTCAGGCCGGGCGGCCTGCTCATCACCTATGCGGGCGGCGGCGCGGGCCTGTTCTCCAGCATGGTGGCGGGCTGGGCGAACGGGAGCGTGGGCAGCGAACCCGTCACCGTGACGGTCGGGGCGTGACACAATGAGTCCCATGACGGAAACGACGGTGGTCCTTGACCCCACGAACGAGACCCGTCCCGCAGTGCGGGAGGTTCTCGACCGTCCGGCAGACGTGAAGGGCCTCACCGTGGGGCTCCTCGACATCTCGAAGCCGCGCGGCAACGTCTTCCTCGACCGCATCGAGGAGAAGCTCACTGCGCGCGGCGCGACCGTGGTCCGCTACTCGAAGCCCACGTTCACCAAGCCCGCCCCTGTCGACCTGCGCCACGAGATCGCCACGCACTGCAACGTGGTCATCGAGGCGCTCGCCGATTGAGGCAGCTGCACGTCGTGCAGTGTGCACGACATCGCTGATCTCGAGATGCGCGGCGTGCCGGGCGTGTTCGTGGCGACCACAGAGTTCGTCACTGCCGCTGTGGCACAGGCCTCCGCACTCGGCATCCCGGACATCAAGCGGGTGTACACGAGCCACCCCATCCAGGACCGCACCGACGACGAGATGGTCGCGCTCGCCGATGCGTATTTCGACGAGATCCTCGCCGCAATCACCGCCTGAGGACCTCCACAACCCCTCGCACGCGGGCTTGCCGCCGCGGGTCGCGGGTACCCTTGTGTCCCATGTCGTCGGCCACCCGCATCCTCGTCCTGCGCCACGGCCAGAGCGAGTGGAACGCGCGGGGCAAGTGGCAGGGCCAGGCTGACATCGACCTCACCGACCTCGGTTGCGAGCAGGCCCGCCGCGCCGCGGACAAGCTGGGCACCTTCGACGCCGTCGCAAGCAGCGACCTGAACCGCGCCAGGGTCACCGCCACGATCATCGCCGATGCCCTCGGACTGGGTCTCCTGGAGCCGGACCCTCGGCTGCGCGAGACGCACGTGGGCGAGTGGGAGGGCCTCACGCACGACGACATAGAGAAGGCATGGCCCGGCTACCTGAAGGACCACCGGCGTCCTCCCGGGTTCGAGGCCGACGAGTCAATCGTGGCCCGCGTCAGTGCCTCGCTCCATGACCTCGCCGTGATGTTCCCGGGCGGCAATCTGCTCTGCATCGCGCATGCCGGCGTGCTGCGCGTGATGCGCCGGCACCTCGGTGTGCACGACACGCGCATCGCCAATCTCGGCGGCTGCGAGTTCACCGTGCGGGCGATCAGCGGGGGTGCAGCGGACATCACGGCAGGGGACATCGTCGACCTCTTCGAGCACGGAGAGATCGGCGAGGAACTCTGATGCCCGCTCCCGCACGATGAGACTGTTCTCCCGCTTCGTCGCCCCCGACAACTCCCCCGTCGTCCTGCGCAACCTCGACAGGCTCGCGTGGGGCAGGCTGGTGTCGAACGCCTGCTACCGCTTCGCACCGCCGTTCGTTGCCGTCATCGCGCGCGGCTTCGACGTGAGCGTCGGCCAGCTGGGCATCGCCCTGATGGTGGGCGAGTTCGCCGGCCTCCTCTCCCCATTCATCGGCAGGCGCGTCGACGCTGCCAACAGGGTCACCGCGATGGCGTTCGGCATGTCCGCCCTGTTCGTGGGCGTGGTGGCCGCCGCTGCCGCACCGAACGTCGCGGTCTTCACCCTCGCGATGTTCGTCATCAGCGCCGCGAAGGTCGTGTTCGACACCGCGCTCATCGTGTGGATCAACGACCACGTCCCGTACGAGCGGCGCGGACAGGTGGTCGGCATCATCGAGACGTCATGGGCGCTCGGGCTCTTCGTGGGGGTCGCCTCGATGGGCCTGGTCACGGCACTCGTCAACTGGCGGGCGGGGTTCGCACTCGGTGCGGCCGCCATGGCAGTGACCGGCCTCCTCATCGTGCGGGCGCTCCCCCGGCACGAGGCGCATGCACCGGCCGCGGAGGGCCCGCGGGCCCGGCTGCCGCGCAACGGCTGGCTCGTGGTTGCCGCGTTCTTCATGCTGCTCGGCGCGGCGCAGACGGTCGGCATCGTGTTCGGGCCGTGGTTCGAGGACAGTTTCGGGTTCACGAGCGGCGCCATCGTCGCCGTCGTGGTGTCGATGGGCGTGGTGGAACTGGTCGGCAGCATCGGCAGCAGCCGCGTGGTGGACGTGTGGGGCAAGGAGGCGAGCGTGCGACGCGGCACCGCGCTCATGCTCGCCTCGTGCGCGCTCATGCTCCTCGGCCAGGGGACGGCGTGGGTCGCGGTTCCCATGGTCGTCGTCTTCTTCCTGGGATTCGAGTTCGGCATCGTGTGCCTGCTGCCCGTGGCGGCGAACATCGTGCCGGCCGCGAGCGGAGTCGGGCTGGGGACCGCGGTCGGGGCAGGCACGTTCGGCCGTGCTGTGATGAGCAGCGTCGCCACGAACCTCTACGACGCTGTCGGCCCCGCAGGCCCTGCGGTGCTCGCCGCGGCGATGTCAGTGGCCGCGGGCGCGCTGGTGACGGCCTACGAGCGGTCGGTCAGCGGTACCCGTTCGTGATCGGCATGCGCCGGTCCTTGCCGAACGCCTTCTCCGACACGCGCACGCCCGGCGCGCACTGCCTGCGCTTGTACTCGTTCACGTCGACGAGCCTGCAGATGCGGCGCACCACGTCCTCGGCGTGCCCCATCGCCACGATCTCCGGCACCGTCCTGTCGCCGTCCACGTAGAGGCGCAGGATCGGGTCGAGCTCCTCGTAGGGGGGCAGGCTCTGGTCGTCGCGCTGGTCGGGGCGCAGCTCGGCCGACGGCGGCTTGTCGATGACGGTCTGGGGGATGATCTCGCGGCCGGCGCGCTCGTTGACCCGGCGTGACAGCGCGAACACCTGCAGTTTCAGCACGTCCTTGATGACGGCGTACCCGCCGGCGGAGTCGCCGTAGATGGTGAAGTACCCCACCGCCATCTCGCTCTTGTTGCCCGTGGTCAGCACCATCCAGCCGAACTTGTTCGACAACGCCATCAGGGTGGTGCCACGGCACCTGCTCT
>CAYXRQ010000148.1:0-4452 GCA_964466765.1 uncultured Bifidobacterium sp.
GCCGAGCTGCTTGGCCTTCGTGTCGCTCATCACCATCACGGCGGCGGCGCCGTCGTTCAGGGGGCAGGCGTTGCCGGCGGTCACCGTGCCGTCGGGGCGGAACACGGGCTTCAGCTGCGACACGGCCTCGTAGGTGGTGCCGGGCCGCGGGCCGTCGTCCTTCGACACCACGGTGCCGTCGGGGAGGGTGAGCGGGGTGATCTCGCGCTCGAAGAAGCCGTTGTCCACGTGCTCACAGGCGAGATTCTGGGAACGGACACCGAAGCGGTCCATCTCCTCGCGGCTCACGCCCTCGTGCTCGACCACGTTCTCGGCGGTCTGGCCCATGGCGATGTACGCGTCGGGCAGGCCCTGTGCCGGCGTCCACTTGCCGTGGCCGCCCTCGGCGCGGGCCTTGGTGCGCGCACCCGGCTCCTTGAACAGCGGGTTCGGGGCGGAGTCGCTGGCGCCGGAGGCGTAGCGGCTGACGGTCTCCACGCCGGCGGCGATGAAGCAGTCACCCTCGCCCGAGCGGATGGCATGCGCGGCCATGCGGATGGTCTGCAGCGACGACGAGCAGTAGCGGTTCACGGTGACGCCGGGGACGTCGTCGAGGCCGGCGAGGATCGCCGCCATGCGGGCGATGTTGAAACCACCCTCACCTGCGGGCTGGCCGATGCCCATCATCAGGTCCTCCACGTCGGAGGCCTTCACCTGGGGCACCTTCGCCATGAGGGCGCGGATGATCTGGGCGGACATGTCGTCCGGGCGGAGGTCCTTCAGGGCCCCCTTGTTGGCGCGGCCGATGGGGCTGCGGGCTGTGGCGACGATGACTGCTTCGGGCATGTGTGCTCCTGACTGGGTGGTCCCGCGGGTCGGGACAACGGGTCAAACCTAGTCAACGGAGGTCGTCAGGGAGGTCGTCAGAGCCGTCCCCTCGGGCCTCTGCGGCCGCGAGAACCCGCTCCATCTCCTCCAGTTGCAACGGGTCAGTCACGTTCAGGAGGCGGCAGTAGAAACGGATGCCCCGCGGGGTGCCCTTCACGCGCACCGGGACCCTGTCCCCCAGGTCCGTGCCGTATCCCTTCGGGATGTCGACGGCGTGCACCCCGGCCTGGTGGAGGTCCTCCTCCACGGCCGCGAGTTCCCCGCCGTTCATCATGTAGAGGTCCGCGTCGACGAAGAAGGTGAACTCAGCCACGCCGCGACGGTAGCGGCTGGGATCCGCCCGCGGGCGCTGGCGTATCCTGCCCCCATGACTTTGCCCTCGGTCCCCCTCTCCGACATCGATCTCTCCAGCGAGCAGTTCTGGACCGCCCCCCGCGAGTGGCGGTACGGCGCGTTCAAGACGCTCCGTGACGAGTCGCCCTTCCAGTTCTTCGAGGAGTTCGTGCCCGAGGACTCCCTCTTCCCGCGCGGCCCCGGCTACCGGGCCCTCACGCGTCACGAGGACATCTGGCACGTCAGCCGCAACCCGCAGCTGTTCTGCAGCGGCAACGGCTCCAACATCGGCGACATGCCGGTGGAGATCAACGAGTTCTTCGGCTCCATGATCAACATGGACGACCCGAAGCACTTCCGCCTCCGCTCGATCGTGTCGAAGGGATTCACCCCGAAGGAGATCACCGCGCTCGAGGAGTCCGTGCGCGTGCGCTCGAAGGCCGTCATCGACCGCATGTTCGAGCGGTTCCCGGAGCGCAGCTGCGACTTCGTCCGCGAGGTCGCGGCACTCATGCCCCTGCAGATCATCTGCGACATGATGGGAATCCCCGAGTCCGACGAGGAGATGATCTTCAACTGGACGAACACCATCCTCGGCGTGGGCGACCCCGAGTACGTGGGCTCCTTCGAGGACCTCGTGCGCGTCGGCGGCGAGATCTTCAACTACGCGCTCGCGCTCGGCGAGGAGCGCAAGAAGAACCCCACCGGTGACATCGCATCGGTGATGATGTCCGCCGAGGTGGACGGGGAGCGCCTCACCGCCCAGGAGTTCGGCTCCTTCTTCATCCTGCTCGTGGTGGCCGGCAACGAGACCACCCGCACCGCGATCGCCCACGGCATGCGCGAGCTGACCCTGAACCCCGACCAGCGTGCCCTCTGGTACGGCGACTTCGAGACGCACACCAAGACTGCCGTCGAGGAGATTGTGCGCTACGCCACACCGGTCATCCACTTCCGCCGCACGGCCACCGAGGACACCGAGATCAACGGCCAGCCCATCAAGCAGGGCGAGAAGGTCGTGATGTTCTACCAGTCCGGCAACCGCGACGAGCGCGTGTTCACGGACCCGGACCGCTTCGACATCACCCGCCCGCTCGCGCCGGCACAGGTGGGGTTCGGCGCGGGCGGCCCCCACTTCTGCTTGGGCGCGAACCTCGCCCGCCGCGAGGTCGCGGTCATGTTCGACGAGATCCGCCGGCGCGTGCCGACGCTCGAGATCACCGGCGAGCCCGCGTACCTGCAGAGCTCGTTCATCAACGGCATCAAGCGCATGCAGTGCGCCTGGTGATGCCGGGAGCTACTCGGCGACCATCCTGATGTCGGCGACCACCGCTGCGTGGTCGCTCGGCTGCACGCCCCCCACGGGCTCCACCCCGGCCAGCCACACCCGGGTCGGGTTGCCGATCGGCCGCGGCCGGGGCCAGCTGACGAACAGATAGTCGAGGCGCCTGTTCGGCCACGTGGAGTCGGCGATGTACGGGTTGTCGCGGCGCCACGTCATGCCGTCGCCCTCCCCCGCGACCTCCCACAGGTCGGTGAACACGAGACCCGGCACGGCCGGCTCGCTCCGGCCGGTGAGCATGCGGATCTCGTCGCTGTCGGGGACGGCATTGAAGTCGCCTGCGATGACCACCGGGGTGTCCACCTCCGGGTCCTCGCGCAGGGAGTCCACGATGGCGCTCAGTGCCTCGCACTGGGCCATGCGCGTGGCTGACTGGTCGAACTTGTAGTCAAGGTGCGTGCACACCGTCCACCAGCGGCCGTACGGAGTGTCGAGACGGGCGACGACGGCCCGGCGGTAGCTGGGTGCCCCTGTCACGTCCGGCAAGCGGTGCACCCGCCACTCGACGATGGGCCACCGGGAGAGGATCGCGTTGCCCAGGCTGACCTCGTCGTCGTACCAAGGACCCTCGGTGCGCGCCACGTACATGTTCAGTTCCCCGGCCAGGAAGTCGGCCTGGTCCAGGCCGCCCGCCTGGCCCCACACCTCCTGGAGGAAGATGATGTCCGCGTCCTGCTCGCGCAGCACCGCGAGGATCGCCTCCTGGCGCTCGCGCCAGGGCCCGAACCGCCACCACAGGTTCCAGGTGAGGATGCGCGCTTCCATGGCGCAGACGCTACGCCCTGGCGGGGTTCACGAGTCCAGGAAATCGAGGATTGCGCCGGCAATCAGTGCCGGCTGCTCGGGGAGCATCGCGTGACCCGCACCGTTGATCTCCACCAGTCGGGCGTGCGGGGCGGATTCGGCCACGTACCGCCGGCCGTTGCCAGGGGGCGCAATCGCGTCCTGCAGGGCCTGCACCACGAGCACCCGCTCCACGGAGGCGCCCCACCAATCGTCGCGGGGCGTGGACTGCACCGCCGCCCGTTGGTACCGGAAGACCTCCGGCATCCATCCCTCCCGCCAGACCGACGGGTCGTTGCCCGGGGCGAAGAACGCCGTGCGGACGTGGTGCAGGTGCTCCTCCTCCGGCAGCGCAGGGTCGAAGCAGTGCGCGAGGGACACCCACAGGGACGGGTCGGGCTCGACCAGGCCACCGGCGGCGAGGAGGGTCAGCGAAGCTACGCGCCCGGGGTAGTCAGCGGTGATCGTGCGCGAGAGCCTGTTGCCGAACGCATGGCCCACGAGGTTGAAGATCGTGACGCCCTCTGCCTCCAGGCGTTCCACCGTGTCACGGGCGAGGTCATGCAGCGTCGGCGTGCCCTCCCACGACGGGCGAGGCTCCACCTGCACCGTCATGTGCCCCGCCTCACGCAGTGCCGGCACGATCGGGTCGAAGTCCGTGGCGGGCCGCCCGAGCGACGGGATCATCACGACGACGGGCTTCGCGGCGCCCATCACTGCACCGCCAGGCTCGCGCGGAACTCCGCGTCCTCGATGAGGGCGCGCACGTCAGCGGACGGCTCGCTCAGGCGCTCCAGCGTGACGCCGTGGATGCGCCCGGTGAACCTGTACACGTGCGGGTAGTCACCCACCGCCGCGCCGCTGTCCAGGCCCACGTCGAACGTCTCGCCGCTGATAGAGAAGATGACGGGCACGGACCTCTCCACGCGCACGTGCCCCACGGGCGCGCCGTCGATGCTCATCACCGTGTCGCCTCCCCCGCCCATGCCGCCGTCATAGGCATGGTCGATCACGATTTCGTGGCGGCCCGGCGCGAGCGCTGACCGGGACACCGCCACGTAGTGCTCGTGCCCCAGCCAGTTGTAGTGGTACCTCGGCCGCCCGTCGGGCCCCACGTACAGCGACCA
>CAYXRQ010000149.1:0-3102 GCA_964466765.1 uncultured Bifidobacterium sp.
ACAACGTGCCGGAGGAGTTCGGCGGCGGCGGGGTGGACGACTTCCACTTCGGTGCCGTCATGCAGGAGGAGGTCAGCGACTCCGGGTGCATCGGGTCGGCGAACGGGTTCACCCTGCACAACGACATCGTGCTGCCGTATTACCTGTCCCTCGCGAACGACGAGCAGAAGAACCGCTGGCTGCCCGGCATGGTGCGCGGCGAGCTCATCGGGGCCCTCGCCATCACGGAGCCGAACACGGGGAGCGACGTCGCCGGCGTCCGCACGTCCGCGGTGCGCCACGGCGACACGTGGGTGCTGAACGGCGCCAAGACCTTCATCACGAACGGCATCAACTCGGACCTGATCATCACGACCGTGCGCACGGACCCGGACGCCGGGCACCGCGGCTTCACCCTCATGATCCTGGAGCGCGGGATGAAGGGCTTCGAGCGCGGCCGGAACCTGGACAAGCTGGGCATGCACGCCCAGGACACAGCCGAGCTGTTCTTCAGCGACGTGGAGGTGCCCGCCGCGAACGTGCTCGGCGAGCCGGGCATGGGCTTCACGTACCTCATGCGCAACCTCGCCCAGGAGCGCCTCTCGATTGCCGTCGGCGCGGTGGCCGTGGCGGCGTCCGCGCTGCGGATGACCATCGAGTACACGAACAACCGCAAGGCCTTCGGTCAGTCGGTCTCGTCGTTCCAGAACTCGAAGTTCGTCCTCGCCGAGCTGCACACGGAGGTGCAGGTGGCGCAGGCCTACGTGGACCGGTGCATCGAGCTGCACTGCGAGGGAAAGCTCACCGCCGAGCAGGCGGCGGCCTCCAAGTTCCACACCACCGAGCTGCAGAACAAGGTGGTGGACAGGTGCCTCCAGCTGCACGGCGGCTACGGCTACATGAACGAGTACAAGATCGCCCGTGCCTGGGCCGACAGCAGGATCCAGACGATCTACGGCGGGACGTCCGAGATCATGAAGGAGATCGTCGGCCGCGCGCTGACGAAGTAACGCGCTGTCCCGGCGGTCGCGCCGGGTCCGATCTAGAAGATCGCGCCCGAGGCCCGCAGCGCCGCGGCGTCGAGTCCCAGGCCGGCGACGATCTCGTCGCTGTGCTGGCCCCGTGCGGGGGCTGGCGCGGGGTGCTGCGTGGGGGTGCCGCCGAAGCGCGGCGCGTGCCGTGCCTCGCGGATCATCCCCGCCTGAGGGTGCTCCCGCACCACGAACGACCCGTTGTGCACCACCTGGGGCTCCTCGTGGACGGTGTGCAGCGTGTTGATGCCGCTCGCGGGCACGTCATGGACGACGGCGTTCGCGAGGAATTCCTCCACGGTGATCGCGTCGGTCAGCTTCTTGATCTCGAGGCGCAGCTCGGCGGTGTTGGCGGAACGTGCGGCGGCGTCGGCGAAACGGGGGTCCCTGGCCAGGCCCGGGTTGCCGAGCGCGGCGCAGTAGCCCTCGAACTCGGGCTGGGACACCGCAGATACCGTGACGAAGCCGTCCTTCAGCTCGAGCGCGGCATAGTTCTCCCCGATGGTGGGCGTGCGCATGACGTCGTCGTCGAGCAGCGCGGCATCCATCGCCGAGTCCGGCCACATGAAGGCGATCGCGGAGTCGATCATGGCGACGTCGATGTGCTGGCCGCCGCTGCCGCGCTCGCGCGCGAAGAGCGCCGCCGTGACCGCCTGCGCGACCGTGTACGACGTGACCTTGTCGCACACGAGCGTGCGGAAGATCTGCGGGCGCCCCGTGACCTTGTCCGTCTGCACCGAAGCGAGCCCGGAGGCCGCCTGGATCACGTTGTCGTAGACGCGCTGGCCGCTGCGCGGTCCGTCCTGGCCGAACCCGCTGATCGAGACGTAGACGATGCGGTCGTTGAACTTCCGCACGTCCTCGTAACCGAACCCGAGCTTCTCGAGCGCACCGGGCCGGAAGTTCTGGATGAGCACGTCGGCGTTGGCGAGCAGGCGGCGCAGCACGTCGCGGCCCTCATCGGACTTCAGGTTGACGCCGATGGAGCGCTTGCCGCGGTTGTGCAGGGCGAAGATTCCGGTCTCGCCGCCCTTCTGGCTGCCGAGGAACCGCATCATGTCGCCGATGCCCGGTGACTCGACCTTGATGACGTCGGCGCCCTGGTCCGCGAGCATCATCGCCGCGAGCGGGCCAGAGATCATCACGGACATGTCCACTACCTTCACACCCGCGAGCGGGCCGGAGTTCGTGCTCACAGCGGTGCCCCCGGTGCCGTGAGCGGCCATGGCCGCTCCTTCTCCAGGATGTGGGCGAGCTCCAGCAGCACCTGCTCGCTGAAGTGGCGGCCGATGATCTGGAGCCCCACGGGCAGGCCGTCCACCGTGCCCGCCGGGACGGAGATGCCAGGGTTGCCGTGCAGGTTGCACGGGAAGGTGAGCAGGCCGTTGTTGCCGGCGCCTGCCTTGATGCCGCCGAACGTGTCGGGCAGCGGGCCCTCCGCCGAGAAGGCGATGTCGGGGTTGGAGGCGGTGATGACGATGTCGACCTGCTCGAAGATGTCGTGCATGCGCACGTTCAGCTCCGCACGGCGCGCCTCGATCTTGGCCCGCTCGGCGGCGCTGTAGCGCCCGGCAGTGAGGCGCAGGCCGGCGCGCATCTCGGGCGTGAGGTCGTCCTCGCATGCGGGCCACATGTCGCCGAGCAGCGCGGCGATCTCGATCATCCCGCTGATCGACCACGCGGCGCCCATCCGCGGCAGTGCCGTGTCGACGCCGTCCACGCGGCGCAGGCCGGCGGATGCGACGAGATGGTCGGCCGCCTCGAGCAGCACGTTCCACATCGCGGGGGACACGACCGCGCCGCCCCAGTTCTCGACGATCGCCACGCGCAGCCCGCGCACCGGAACGGTGCCGAGCCCTGCCTCCCAGCCCTCGACCCGCGGGAGGCTGAGCGGGTCACCCGAGTGGTGGCCGTTGCACACGTCGAACCAGCGTGCGGTGTCGCGCACGCTGCGCGTGAGCCCGCCGGTGGTCACCGTGAGGTTGCCGTACTCCACGCGCGGCCCGCGCGGGATGCGCCCGAACGTGGCCTTCAGCCCGACGAGGCCGTTGAAGCCCGCGGGGATGCGGATCGACCCGCCGCCGTCGCCGCC
>CAYXRQ010000149.1:3202-4447 GCA_964466765.1 uncultured Bifidobacterium sp.
GCGAGCGGCACCGAGGCCTCCGTGGCGGGCCAGCCCTCCACGTGGTCGAGCTCCTTCACGCCGAGCGGCACGCCGCCGAACGGTCTCGACACATCGGCAGCCGCCGCGCGTGCGAGAGCGCCCTCCTCGTCCACGAACGACACTGCGTTCAGTCCGCTCGCCCTCACGGCGGCGAGCGTCGCCTCCATCTCCTCGACCGGTGAGCGCCTGCCCGCGCGGAACTCGTCCACGAGAGAACATGCGTCACCCAACCACGGTGCATCCCCCATGGGCGCAAGTTAGCCCACCGTCCCCGTTCCCGGTCCGCCCGGGAAGGGCCCCCGGAACTAGCGTGGACACGTCATGGACAGCCGCACCTTCCTGGGACTCGAGCAGACCCACAACCCCTACAGGTGGCACCTCCCGATCCAGCGCAAGCTCTGCACCGGGGGGAACTTCCTCTACGGCGGGGCGGGCCTCGGCGCGGCCATCTCGGCCATGGAGGGCACCACGGGGCGCAAGCTGGTGTGGTCCACGGCGCAGTACCTCAGTTACGCCCGGCCCGGCGAGGTGATGGACATCGACGTGATCGTGCCCGTGGTCGGCAATGCCATCACCCAGGCACGCGTGGTCGCGCACGTGGGCGAGCGCGAGATCCTGGTCGTGAACGCCGCGCTCGGGGACAGGGACTTCCCGCACTCGGGCCAGTGGGAGACCGCGCCGCCGGCCCCGCCGCCCTCCGAGTGCCCCGAGTACGCGCACCGCTGGACCACGGAGGAGTCGATCCACGACTTCATGCTGGAGCGGACGGTCCGCGTGCGCACGGAGCAGGAACTGGACGGCACCCAGAACGACGGCCACACGGTGATGTGGGCGCGCCTGCCGTCGATCATCGACGGCGTCGACGCCGCCACGCTCGGCGTCCTCGGGGACTTCGTGCCCCGCGGCATCGGCCAGGCGCTCGGGATCAGGGCGGGCGGCAACTCGCTCGACAACACGCTGCGCGTCATCAACCTGGTGCCCACGGAGTGGGTGCTCATCGACATCAAGGCGCACGGGCTGGCCAGGGGCTTCGGTCACGGCCTCGTCCACATGTTCGCCGAGGACGGCACGCTGATGGCGACCGCCAGCCAGAGCTGCATCGCGCGCATCCACAAGGACCGTGAGGAAGTACCCCGCGAGGGGGAGAGGGGAACACGATGAACGCATACGGTGCGAAGAGCCACAACGGGGTGCCGGTGCGGCCGGGGATGACCGTGCCGCTGC
>CAYXRQ010000150.1:0-4427 GCA_964466765.1 uncultured Bifidobacterium sp.
CAGAAACGGGCCGCTCACCCCCGGGTGGCCGCGAGGGGAACACCGGAGAAACCACCATGGCCGACATCACCATCGAACAGTTCGAGAAGGAAGCACTCGCATGGCTCGAGTCCGTGGCGGAGCGCCGCCCGGTCGAGAAGGCGTTCGTGTGGGGCGAGGGCTCCGACAACTTCTACCGCGAGAAGGACCGCGACCAGGAGGCGAAGAACGCCGAGGAAGCCAAGGTCTGGCGCCAGAAGAAGTTCGACGCGGGCTTCGGCTGGATCAGCGGCCCGAAGGAGTACGGCGGCCGCGCGCTGCCCGGCGCGTACGACCGGCTCTACAACCAGCTCGAGGTGCAGTTCCGCGTGCCCGACAACGGCCCGTTCGGGATCAGCCTCGGGATGGTCACGCCCACCATCCAGGCGCACGGCTCGCAGACCGCGCGTGACGCGTACGTGCGCAGGCTGTGGCGCGGCGAGATGATCGCGTGCCAGCTGTTCTCGGAGCCGGGCGCCGGCTCCGACCTCGCCTCGCTCACCACGAAGGCCGAGAAGGACGGCGACGTGTGGGTCATCACCGGCCAGAAGGTCTGGACCACCGGTGCCCACTACTCCGACATCGGCGAGATCATCGCCCGCACCGACTGGGACCTGCCGAAGCACAAGGGCCTGACCGGCTTCATCGTGGACATGAAGGACCCGAACGTGGAGATCCGCCCGCTCAAGCAGATGACCGGCGGTGCCTCGTTCAACGAGATCTTCTTCAACGAGGTCCGCGTGCCCGACGACCACCGTCTCGGTGACGTCAACAACGGATGGAACGTGGCCCTCACCACGCTTATGAACGAGCGTGCCTCCATCGGCACCGGCAATGCCGGCGACGGCAACCTGCTCACCCGCGTCACCGCGATGGTGCGCCACTACGGCCTGGACAAGGACCCGCTCGTGCGCGTGCAGCTCGCAGACCTGATCATGAACTACCGCGTGGCGTCCATGAACGGCCAGCGCGCGGCGGCGAAGATCAAGATGGGCCAGCTCCCCGGCCCGGAGATGTCGATCACCAAGATGGCGCTGGTGAACAACCAGGCCAAGCTCGTGAAGTTCCTCTCCCACACGCTCGGGCCGAAGCTCATCGCCGACAGCGGCGAGTGGGGCACCTACGCATGGGCGAACTTCGTGCTCGGCACGCCCGGCCTCCGCATCGCGGGCGGCTCGGACGAGGTGATGCGCAACATCACCGGCGAGCGCGTGCTCGGCCTGCCGAAGGAGCCGGGCATCGACTCGGTCTCGCCCTTCCGCGACATCAAGGTGTCGACGACGAAGAAGTGACCCTCAGGCCGGCGGGCCGAGGTTCCAGCTGGTGCGGTGGTGCTCCGTGACCCCGTGCGTCCTGATGGCTGCCGTGTGCACGGCCGCGCCGTAGCCCTTGTTGCCGTCCCATCCGTAGTGCGGGTACGAGGCGTGCAGTGCCGTCATCACCGCGTCGCGCTCGACCTTGGCGATCACGCTCGCGGCGGCGACGCACGCACAGTCCTGGTCGGCCTTCACGCGCAGGATGATGCGCGGCCCGCCGGGTTCCTCCACGAGGAACGGGGTGTTGCCGTCCACGATGAGCACGTCCGGGACGGTGCCGAGCGCCTGCAGGGCCCGTGACGCCGCCAGCCCGAGTGCGCTGACGATCCCGATCCGGTCGATCTCGGCCGCCGTGGCCGACCCCGTGGCGTGCGCGAGAGCCCACGACCGCACGAGCGGGTCCATCGCCTCGCGGCGCCTTGGGGTGAGCAGTTTGGAGTCGGCGAGACCGTCGGGGAACGACACGTGCGAGGCGCCGACCGCGACGGCACCCACGGTGACCGGGCCGGCGATCGCGCCGCGGCCCACCTCGTCGATCCCTGCCACGATGCGCGCACCGCCCGCGAACAATTGTCTCTCGACGTCGAGAGTGGGCACGGGACGGGGCACGCACCGAATCTAGGCTCGGTCGCATGGCACAGAGGGCACCCGTGACCGTCGGGAACCACGAGTACACCGCGCAGGACGCGCACAAGACGGTCGGCTGCATCGCCGAGCTGTGGAAGGCACACACGCATCTCTCGACGGTGCCCGACGGATGGCTGGCAGGTGCGCGCGGCTTCGTTGCAGAGATGGCCTCGCTCGCGGGGGTGCCGTTGCCGTCTCTCGATGACCTCGACTCTGCCTTCGCCGCACTCGACGCAGCGGTGAACGCGCGCTACGCAGACCTCACCGACGGCCAGGTGGAGTCCCTGATCGCGGCGATGTGGCGCTTCTACCCCACCATGCGCAGGCTCGACCACGAGCACGTCGGCTCGGTGGCCCGGATGCACGCGTCGAAGGGCCTGCCGAAGAAGCCGGTCGACGGCGCGGAGATCGGGTGGAAGGGCGTCGGCGGCGACGTGCAGACGGCACGTGCCCACCACGGCAGGCCCTGGCAGGCACTGTGCATCTGGACGACCGACTCGATCGAGAGGCTGCAGGCGGAGGGACACCCGATCGCGCCCGGGTACGCCGGCGAGAACCTGACCGTGGCGGGCATCCCGAACGCGGCGATGCGACCGGGCGCGCAGTTCCGTGCCGGCACCGTGCGCGGCTTCCTCACGGACTACGCCTGGCCGTGCTCGCAGAACAACGACTGGTTCCTCGGGCGCGACTTCATGCGGATGTGCCACGAGCGCGGCGATGACAGCCGCGTCTACGCGATGGTGACGAGGCCCGGCACCATCAAGGTCGGCGACCGGTTCGAGCTGTTCACCGACCGCTGAGCTGCCCAGTTGCTGTGATCAGCGACCGCCGAGCAGCGCCTCCATCTCGCTGAAGCGGGCCGTGCGGTGCGGCGCCGTGCACGGCTGGGCCTGCACCCAGTGCACCACGGGGTCATCGGCGAGCTCGACCACCATCGAGGCAGTCGTGGCCTCCACGATCTCGCCACCTGACTCCGCGTGCATGCACACCGTCCATCCGTCGATTCCGCCGGCATGGGACGACAGATGCACCTTCAGGCGCTCAGCGCTCACTGGGACCTCCGCGAGGACCGCCCGCGACGCACCGAGGCGCGGGTCCACGAGCTCGGCAACGGGCTGGCGCGGGTGGCGGTGCTCCGCGTCGAACGACGGAATCGTGGTGCGGTTCGAGATCGCCCATGTCGACTCCACGTGCATCGTGGCGACGGTGCGCCCGCTCGTCTCCACCACCCACGCATCGGTGCGGTCGGCCACCAGGAAACTCGACCAGTACGGACGGCGGCGCCCCGAGGCAGGGTCGTGCCCGCTCCCGCCCTGTCCGTGCGCCTCGATGCACGTCGTGATCTGCTCGACAGCCTCGACGGCGCTCACGGAGCGCTCGAGCGCGAGACGCACGAGGTCCATCCCGATGAGCGCGTCCGGGGCGCCGCGCGGGTCGAGCGTGGTGTAGATCGTCTCGTTCCCCACCGCCACGCCGGCGGCGTTCACGCCGTGCTCGGCGCCCCAGCACCACGACGGCACGGAGAGCACGCACGGGACCGTGTCACCGGAGTGCGGGGGAACTTGCGTCCATGTGGTGCGCACGGGCCCCGTGTCGCGCCGTGACGGCACCCACACGAGGTCCTGCCGCTCCGCAGGTGGCCGGTCGGAGTTCTTCGCGAACAGCGTGGCGCCGCCCGCCGTCCACGGGGCGAGGGCGACGAGGCAGTCACACATCCGTGCGCACGGGCGCGGCGAGCAGTGCCTCGCCCGAGGGGTCCGCGGTGTGCCAGGCGGGGTCGGCCGCGCCGCCCGTGAGCACCAGGCCGGCCGGCCCGGCGACCTCCCAGAGGACGGCGGGACGTTCGCCGTGCCAGCGCACGGCGAAGGAGAGCGCCCGGTGCGGGTCGCCGATGAGCCCGGCGCAGTCGAACGAGGTGCCCCACCACGTCTCGGGGATGCCGAACGGGAAGAGATCGCAGATCCCGCCGCTCGGCGAGGGACGCACGAGGAGCGACTCCGCCCACGCGATCGATTCCGAGCCTGCCGGCATCTCCGCGGGCGGCTCCTCCACCGGGCGGTCAGCGAGCCGCAGCCATGCAGACCCGATGTCGCCGGCGGCCGTGGCGTCCTCCAGCAGCACGCACGCGCGCGCGGCGGTGGCAAGGAGGTGCGGGGTGTCCCAGCGCAGCGTGCGCGACCGCTTCTCCGCACGGATCCGGCGCTGCACCGCGTCCACCACCTCGATGATCGAGTCGTGGTGGGTGTCTCCGAGGCGCACGAGCTCGATCACGTCGGCGTCCGCCAGCCGGTCACCTGCAAAGTCCCCGAGCAGGAGGTTGCTGCGCGCCGCGTTCATCGTGGCGACGACCGTGTGGTCGGTGAGCGTGACCCGCGACGCCACGTCACATGCGGATTCCCACCCGCGCACGACCTGCTGGTGCCCCGGGAGGTCGTCGGGCAGCCGCCCCGCGGCGGGGTCGACGTG
>CAYXRQ010000151.1:0-4355 GCA_964466765.1 uncultured Bifidobacterium sp.
CCAGGTTTCCGGGGCGTTCGGGTCGATCGCGGCCGCGGCGGGTTGGGGCGGGCGGCGGCCCGACGCGCTCTCGTCGCCGGCATCCGGGTCCGAGGGCATGTCGTCGCCGGCGAGCGCCGGGTCCTGGGTGGTCTCGTGGAGCCGGGAGAAATCCGGGGCCGGCGGACCGGCCAGCAGCTCTTCCGGCGGTTCCTCGGTGCGGACCTGGAGCCGGGCGAGGATCTGCGTGGTGGTGTCGCGCACCTCGCCGAGCATGCCTTCGAACAGTTCGAAGGCTTCCTTCTTGTATTCGTTCAGCGGATCGCGCTGCGCGTAGCCGCGCAGATGGATGCCCTGGCGCAGATGGTCGAGATTGAGCAGGTGTTCCTTCCACTGCTGGTCGAGCACCTGCAGAAGGATCGACTTTTCCGCCATGCGCATCAGGTCGGGGCCGATATTCGCGGCCTTTTCCGCCATCAGGCGATCGACGGCGTCGCTCAGGCGGGTGCGGATCTCCTCGTCGGCGATCCCTTCCTCCTTCGCCCATTCGGCGACCGGCAGGTCGAGGCCGAACAGGCGCTGGATTTCCGCCTGCAGCGTCGCGGTGTCCCATTGCTCGGCATAGGCGTTCTCGGGGATGCAGCGCGCGACCAGTTCGCCCACGGCCTCGTGGCGGTACTCGGCGATGCGCTCCTGCACCGTTTCGGCGCGCATCAGGTCGCGGCGCTGTTCGTAGATCACCTTGCGCTGGTCGTTCATCACGTCGTCGAAGCGCAGCAGCTGCTTGCGGATGTCGAAGTTGCGCGCCTCGACCTTCTGCTGCGCCTTTTCCAGTGCCTTGTTGATCCACGGATGGACGATCGCCTCGCCCTCCTTGAGGCCGGAGATGGTGAGCATCGAGTTCAGCCGCTCGGACCCGAAGATGCGCATCAGGTCGTCTTCCAGGGAGAGGTAGAACAGCGAGCGACCGGGGTCGCCCTGGCGGCCGGAGCGGCCGCGCAGCTGGTTGTCGATGCGGCGGCTCTCGTGGCGCTCGGTGCCGAGGACGTAGAGACCGCCGAGTGCGCGGACCTTGTCGCCCTCCTCGCGGCACTCGTCGGCGAAGATGCGGGTCAGCTCCGCGTACCGCGAGCGCGCCCTCTCGCGGTCGGCGCGGAACTCCTCGGGCAGCTGGTCCGGCGGCACGCCGAGGTCGTGGTCCTCCACGAGCAGCTCCGGCGCGAAACCCTCGCTGATGACCTGCTGGCGCGCCAGGCCCTCGGGGTTCCCGCCGAGGAGGATGTCGACACCGCGGCCGGCCATGTTGGTGGCGACAGTGACGGCACCGAGCTGGCCCGCCTGGGCGACGATGTGGGCCTCCCGCGTGTGCTGCTTGGCGTTCAGCACCTCGTGCCGGATGCCCCGCTTCGACAGTTCGCGGCTGAGCAGCTCGCTCTTCTCCACGCTGATCGTGCCGACGAGGACGGGCTGCCCCTTCGAGTTCCTCTCCACGATGTCCTCGACGACGGCGCGGAACTTGGCGTCCTCCGACTTGAAGATGAGGTCGGCCTCGTCCGACCGGCGCACCGGCCTGTTCGTGGGGATCGGCACCACCTGCAGCCCGTACGTGTTGACGAGCTCGGCCGCCTCCGTCTGGGCGGTGCCCGTCATGCCGGCGAGCTTGCCGTACATGCGGAAGTAGTTCTGCAGCGTGATGGTGGCGAGGGTCTGGTTCTCCTCGTTGATCCGCACGCCCTCCTTCGCCTCCACTGCCTGGTGTATGCCCTCGCTCCAGCGGCGTCCCTCCAGGATGCGCCCCGTGAACTCGTCGACGATCTTCACTTCGCCCGCCTGGACGATGTAGTCCTTGTCCCTGCGGTAGAGCTCCTTCGCCTTCAGGGCGACCTGGAGCTGGTGGACCAGGTTCTGCTGGACGGCGTCGTATAGGTTGTCGACATCGAGCGCCTGCTCGACCTTCTCGATCCCCGCCTCGGTGGGCACCACGATGCGCTTGTCCTCCTCGACCTCGTAGTCGACGTCGCGCTGGAGCGTGCGCACGATGGAGGCGAAGCGGTAGTACGTCTGGGCGGCGTCGGCGAGACGGCCCGAGATGATGAGCGGCGTGCGCGCCTCGTCGATGAGGATTGAGTCGACCTCGTCCACGATCGCGAAGTTGTGCCCGCGCTGCACCTTGTCCTCGAGGGAGCCGGCCATGTTGTCGCGCAGGTAGTCGAACCCGAACTCGTTGTTCGTCCCGTACGTGATTGCGGCCGCGTACTCGCGCCGCTTCTCTGCCGGCGAGTCCTTCTGGCCGGGCAGCACGATGCCGACGTCGAGACCCAGGAAGCGGTGGATCCGCCCCATCCACTCGGCGTGGAACCGGGCGAGGTAGTCGTTCACGGTGACGACGTGCACGCCCTTCCCGGTGAGCCCGTTCAGGTACGCGGGAAGGGTGGACACGAGGGTCTTGCCCTCGCCCGTCTTCATCTCCGCGACCCACCCGAAGTGGAGCGCAGCGCCGCCCATGACCTGCACGTCGAAGTGGCGCTGGCCGATGACCCGGCTGGCGGCCTCCCTGACGGTGGCGAAGGCCTCCACGAGGAGGTCGTCGACATCAGCACCGTTCGCCAGGCGGCCGCGGAACTCGGCGGTCTTGGCCTGCAGCTCCTGGTCGGAGAGCGCACGGAACCCGGCCTCGAGTGCGTTGACATCGGGGACGAGACCCTGGAGGGCCTTCACCCGCTTGCCGTCACCGGCACGGAGGACTTTGTCGAGGATTGACATGCGGTTTCCCAGCCTACCCGTGGGGCCGAGCGAGCCGCCTTCGCCGCGCCTCCCGGTGCAGGCAAGACTGAGGGCATGACGGCAGGACGCGCGGTGGACACGGTGATTTTCGACCTGGGCGGGGTCATCATGGCGAACGGCGGACCGCGTGACTTCACCCGGCGCTACCCGGACCACGACCCGAAGGTCGTCGCCGAGATCGTGATGGGCCCGCACCATCTCGACACGGACCACCAGTGGCACCGTGTCGAGCGCGGCGAGATCACGCTTGCCGAGTGCCGGGCGATCACGAAGAAGATGCTCGACGATGCCGGCATCGTGGCGTCCGTGCCGGCCAGCCCGCCGGCCAACGGAGCGGCGTTCAGTTTCTCCCTGAGCGAACCGATGGTCGGGCTCGTGCACGAACTGAAGGAGAACGGCCTCCGGATCGGGATCCTCACCAACAACGTGCGCGAGTTCCGCGAGTGGTGGTGGCCGTTGATGGACTTCTCCTCCGTGTTCGACACGGTCGTCGACAGTCACGAGGTCGCCATGCGCAAGCCCAACCCTGCGATCTACCGCCTGACGATGGACAGACTGGGCGCGGAGCCCGCGCGCACGGCCTTCCTCGACGACCTGCAGGCGAACGTGGACGCGGCAGGCGCCGTCGGCATGCACGGCATCCTCGTGGAGGAGGACCAGTCGTCCGCAATCGCCCGCGCGAGGGTGCTCGCCGGCCTCGCCTGACCCGGAGTCAGTCGCCGAATATTGCGCGGAGCGCGGCGGCCTTCATCAACCCGTCCCAGTGGCGCGCCACCTCGTCGTCCGCGCCGAACTCGATCTGCGTGCGGCTGTTCACCATGCCCTGGACCCACAGCGCGACGGCGGCCATGTCCACGCCGGGCGCCAGCCAGCCCCTCTCGATTGCCGGCGCGTACGCAGCGGCGATCGCCCCGGCGTACTCGCGGTCGATCCGCTGGACCTCGGCGGCGAGAGCGGGCCTCGAGACGGCTGATCCGATGACCTCGGCGCGCAGCCGCCTGTAACGCGAGCGCTCCGGCGACACGATGAAGTCCAGGGTCTCGGCGACGTTCGCCCTCAGTTCGTCCCGGCTGGTCGACCTCTTGATGCGGTCCAGGAGGTAATCCACCGAGACGGCGCTCGCCCTCCGGTATCGCTCGGCCTGGGCGGCGACGATGAGCCCCTCGCGGTTCGTGAACGCGCGGTAGAGGATCGGTGCGGTGACCCCGCACTGCTCGGCGATGGTGTTCGTGCGGATGGCGACCTCGCCGCCGGCCTCGATCACCTCGATGGTCCGCTCCAGGATGCGCACGGCCGGCGGCACCTGCGCCGTCGTGCCGGCCCCGTGCTTGCCCATGGAAGGAAATTACTTCACTCCACCGCAGCCACCGTCACCGCTGACACCCCGCGGGCACCCTCGCGCAGGAGTGCCGCTGCCGCGGACCGCAGCGTCGACCCCGTCGTCACCACGTCGTCGACCAGGATGACGGCACGCCCGGCACACCGGCGGTGCGCCACGAACCGCGGCCCGGCGAGCCTCGCCGTGCGCGCGGCACCGGTCTGCTGGCCCGCACCCAGCCTCCGCAGGAGCCGTGCGACCGGCACACCGGTGA
>CAYXRQ010000152.1:0-4353 GCA_964466765.1 uncultured Bifidobacterium sp.
CACGGGACCGATGGCAGTGCCGCCAGATTCGCCGTTCCCGGCGCAGGCAGGCAACACGAGGCACGCTGCCAACACGAGCATGTTGACGGCCTTCCCCGGTGTGCGCACCCGCCAACTCTACGGTCGCAGCAACGGACGGACCCAGCGTTGCGCGCGGGCCAGGGAGTCAGTCGGCGATGACCGTGAAACGGGCCTTCTTCAGCCCGCCTGTCGGCACCACGAACAGCCGCTTCGAGCCCTTCGCCACGAGCGTGCCGTTCCGGTACAGGCTGACAGTCACACCGCGCGGCACGGCGACGCTGACACGGAAGTTCTTTCCTGACCGCACCACCTTGGTGACCCGCACGATCGACGAGGGCTGCGAGGAGTTGGCCGTCGGCGCGGCAGGCACGGAAGGGGCAGCGACGGGAACGGACGGGGCGGACGGGGTCTCCACGGCGGGGCCCTCGTTCAAGTCAGGCGCGGCCGCGACAAGCTCGTCCCCCGCTCCGCTGACGGACTGCGCCGCGGCCGCCGCGGGGGACTCGAACGAGTCGAGCGAGGACACCGCCGTGGGAGCGAGGAACAGCAGGTTGTTCACGGTGCCGGACCCGACACCGAGGAGCACCGACGCAGTGGCGTCTGCACGCAACTTGTCCGCGACCTGCGAGGGCGTGGATGACCGGGCGTTCGCGAGCACGAGCGCGGCGGCACCGGCGACGTGCGGCGACGCCATGGACGTTCCGCTCAATGTGCGGACGGCGGACGCAGACGAAGTCCCGGCGGACACGATCGAGCTGCCGGGTGCGAAGATGTCGACGCACGCGCCGTAGTTGGAGTACGAGGCCTTGTAGTCAGTGGACGTGCTCGCCGCGACCGTGATCGCGCCCGGTGCGCTCGCCGGCGAGGTCAGGCACGCGTCGGAGTTCTCGTTGCCCGCAGCCACCACCATGGTGATGCCGTCGGCCACCGCACGCGCGACAGCATCGTTGATGGAGGCGCTGTACCCGCCGCCCAGGCTCATGTTGGCCACCGCAGGCTGGCCGGCAACGTGGTGGTCGATCATCCAGTTGATGCCCGCGACCACGCCGCTGGTGGTACCCGACCCGTAGCAGTCGAGGACACGGACGGGGACGATGCCGGCGAACGGTGCGACGCCGTAGGTGGAACCGGCGGCAGTGCCGGCCACGTGCGTGCCGTGTCCGTCACAGTCGTTGGTGCCCCAGCCGTCGCTGATGGCTGTGTACCCGGCGGTCACACGGCCGCCGAACTGGCTGTGCGCCGCGTACACCCCGGTGTCGATGACGTAGATGTTCACGCCGGACCCGGTGGATGGCCGCGTGATCATGCTGTCGAGCGGGAGCGCACGCTGGTCGATGCGGTCGAGACCCCACGAGGGTGCAGCAGCCGGGGCGGTCGACCCCGAGACAGGAACGACAGTGACGGCATCGGACGGTGTCCCCTGGCCGGTGCTGTTCGAGGCGACGACGGTGACCGAGTAGCTGACCCCGTTCGTGAGACCGGAGATGATGCACGACGTGCCGGTGCTCGTGCACGAGCCGGCCGTGCTCCCCGACGCAGTGGCGGTGGCCACGTACCCGGTGATGGCCGAACCGCCGTTCGATGCCGGTGCAGCCCATGCGACCCCCGCACGCCCGTCGCCGGCGGTGGCAGCCACGTTCAGCGGCGCAGACGGTGCGCCGACCGTGCCTCGCGGCGTGACGATGACGGTCCCTGACCACGGGCTGTCCCCGTAGGTGTTGCGGGCCTTCACCCGCGCAGTGACCTGCACGTCGTTCACGAGCCCGGTGATGACTGCCCTCGTCTCGGTGCTGACGCCGTCATTCCACACTGTGAACGGGCCTGAGCCGACCGCGTACTCGATGACATAGTCAGTGACGGGTGCCGAGGCGGCCCGCGCAGCTGCCCACGTGAGCGAGACGCTCCCGGAGCCGGCCGAGGCCGAGAGGCTGGACGGTGCAGAGGGTGTGCCGGCAACGCGTGCCGTGGCTGTGACCCTGTTCGACGGGACACTCGCGCCGGCGGTGTTGTTCGCCGTGACCTGGAACAGGTAGGTGTCGCCGTTCGCGAGCGGGGACACGGTGTGCGACCGGCGGGACGGCAGGACATTTGCGATCACCGAGAACGTCGCACCGCCGTCGGTGCTCTGCCACACGTCGTACGAACTAATGGCGGCACCGTTCGAGTTCAGCGGTGACGACCACCCGAGGTACGCGCTCGTACCGTAGGTGCTGACGGAGAGGAACCGCGGTGCCGACGGGGCGGTCACGCGCCACGGGGTGGTGGTGGCGGCCGTGGACGGCTGGCTGTTGCCGACGGAATTCACCGCGATGACACGGACCATGTGCGCCGTGCCCCCGGCAAGACCGCCGAGCAAGGTGTAGCGGGTGGTGGCAGGAAGTGCGGTGCCGCGCGTCCACGTGGTGCCGCCGTCGGCAGAGTGCTCCACCAGGTACCCGGTGATCGCCACCCCGCCGTTCGAGTACGGAGCGGACCAGTACGCAGAGATGGTGTTGTAGTTGGGGTAGAGCACGAGATTGCGCGGGGCCGACGGCACGGCGGGCGACGTCGGCGTGACGTTGACCGTGGCAGGCAGGCTGGTGCCGGTGGCATTGACTGCCCTGATCCGCACCAGGTGGTCGGTGCCGCCCGTGAGCCCGGTCAGCTCGACGGCGCGCAACGCCGCATCCACCCTGACTGGGGCGGACCAGTTGGTTCCGTTGTCGACTGACCAGTCGACGACATATGAGGTGATGGCGGAGCCGCCTGTGTCGGACGGTGTCGACCACGCGACGTACGCAGCCAGGAGGCGCGCGCTCGCACTGGGGTATCGCGGCGCAGACGGTGCCGTGACGGCGGTGGGCGTGAGCGTGACGGAGTTGCTCGGGGCACCTTGACCCGTGACGTTGACGGCCGACACGCGGAACGTGTGCGCCACGTTCGCCGCGAGGCCGGTCAGTGCGGCGGACACCGAGGTGGAGACGGGGTCGGGCATGACCGTCCAGGTGGTCACCGTGGGGGTGACGTACTCGATCACGTAGTCGGTGACGGCCGACCCGCCGTTCGAGAGCGGTGC
The DNA here is from genome assembly GCA_964466765.1 of uncultured Bifidobacterium sp. Taxonomy (GTDB): domain Bacteria; phylum Actinomycetota; class Acidimicrobiia; order Acidimicrobiales; family Ilumatobacteraceae; genus UBA2093. The sequence continues at coordinate 3,077 of CAYXRQ010000152.1, forward strand.
CGACCAGTAGAGACTCGCGACCTGCCGACCGGCCGTGCCGCTGAGGTTCCGCGGCTCGGTGGGTGTGCCCGGCACCAACGGGGTCGCCGTGGCGACGGGACCTGCGGATCCGCGGCCGACACTGTTCACGGCCGACACCCGGAACCGGTGGGTCACCCCGTTGACGAGACCGGTCACGAGGGCGGTGCGGGACGCGGAGACGCCGTCGACAAAGACGGTCCAGGTGGTGCCATCGGTGGAGTACTCGACCACGTAGTCAGTGACGGCGGCGCCACCGTCGAACGACGGTGCCGGCCACGCGAGCTGCACCTGTGTGCTGCCCGCGACGGCGGAGAGACTTCCCGGGGCCGACGGCACGGACGGTGGCGCAGGCTCGAAGGACGCTGCGTAGAGGAGGCGGTTCGGCGATCCCGTTCCGGCATTCGTGACAGCACCTGCTGTTGCCGCACCGAGCAGGTCCCGCGCGACGACAGCCGGCGAGGCAGAGGGATTCGCCTGCAGGTAGAGGGCGGCAGCGCCGGCAACATGCGGCGTGGCCATGGACGTGCCGCTGATGGTGCGGACCGACGAGTCGTCGAGGTACCACGAGGACGTGATGGAAAGACCAGGCGCGAAGACGTCCACGCAGGTGCCGTAGTTGGAGAAAGAGGCACGGGAGTCGTTGGAGGTGGTGGCACCCACTGTCAGCGCCGACGGCTCGCTCGCGGGTGAGCGGCGGCACGCCTCGATGTTCTCGTTCCCTGCCGCCACCGCGAAGACGATTCCGTCAGCGACGCCGCGCGCCACGGCAGAGTTGATCAGTGACGACGCACTCCCACCGAGGCTCATGTTCGCCACTGCCGGCACCCCGGCCTGGTGGTGGTTGATCACCCAGTCGACGGCAGCGATGATGGACGAGTACGTCGCGCCGCCGCTGCAGCCGAACACGCGAGCAGGCACGAGCGTGACGTTCTTGGCCACGCCGTATGTCGTGCCGCCGATGGTGCCGGCGACGTGGGTGCCGTGGCCGTTGCAGTCCGAGGACCCACGGCCGTCGTTGACGGCGGTGAACCCGGTCTGCACCCTGCCCACGAGCTCGCTGTGTGTCGCGCGGATCCCGGTGTCGATGACGTACGCGGTCACCCCGGCACCGGTCGACGCGTACGAGTACGTCTGGTTGAGCGGCAGTGCCCGCTGGTCGATGCGGTCGAGGCCCCACGTGGCGCCGGACTGGTCGGCATCCAGCTGGACGATGCCGTCAGGCTCGATGGAGAGGACGTCCGGGTTGCCGGACAGCG
>CAYXRQ010000153.1:0-4344 GCA_964466765.1 uncultured Bifidobacterium sp.
CACCGTGGTCAGCCGTGCGTACACGGGAAAGACGTGCCGCGTGATCCGCACGGCATGGACGCAGCAGTTCGAGGACCAGCCGGAGAAGCTGAAGAAGTTCCCCGAGCAGGTCATGGTCGCCGCCGGTGCCGGCGTGCAGCAGCTGGGCTCCGGCCCGGACGTGGTGCTGGACACCGACAAGGCGTTCATGGCCTGCGGCCAGGCGGCAGGAGCAATCAATGAGATCGTCCCCGCCCGCCAGGTCGTGGAGGAGTTCATGGAGGGCTGCCGCCGGGCCGTCGACCGCCTCTCCGCGCTGAAGTGACCCCCGCGACCGTCGCCGCGTGCGGCGAGACCTGGGAGTCCTCGGTCATGCCGGTGCTCTGCGACTACGTGCGCATACCCAACGTGTCGTCGGCGTACGACGCCGCGTGGCGCGAGAACGGCCACATGATGCGGGCTGCGGAGATGCTGCGGGACTGGTGCACCGCCCAGCCGGTGTCCGGCATGACGGTCGAACTTCTCGTGGACGACTCGCTGAGCCCGCTGCTCTTCATCGAGATCGAGCCGCACCTGACAACGCGCACGGACACCGTGCTCCTCTACGGCCACCTGGACAAGCAGCCCGAGATGACCGGCTGGAGGGAAGGGCTCGGACCGTGGGAACCCGTGGTCGAGGACGGGAAGCTCTACGGGCGCGGCGGCGCGGACGACGGCTACTCGGTGTTCGCCAGCCTCACAGCGGTCGCCGTGGCACAGCGCGAGGGCCGTCCGCACGCACGGTGCGTCATCCTCATCGAGGCGAGCGAGGAGAGCGGCAGCATCGACCTGCCGGGGTGGCTCGACCTCGTCGGCGGGCGGCTCGGGGAGCCCTCGCTCGTGATCTGCCTCGACTCCGGCTGCCTCGATTACGAACGAATGTGGGTCACCACGTCGTTGCGCGGCCTGGTCGACGGCGTGCTCCGGGTGGACGTCCTCACCGAGGGCGTGCACAGCGGAGATGCGAGCGGTGTCGTGCCGTCGTCGTTCCGCATTGCCCGTGCCCTGCTCGACCGCATCGAGGACTCCGCGACGGGTGCGATACTCCTCCCGGAGCTGCACGCCGGCATCCCGCCGCACCGCATGACCGAGGCACGCGACACCGCGGCCGAGTTCCCCGAGCCGATTGCCGGCCACTTCCCCCTCGCGGGCTCGACGGCCGCGATGACCCCGGACGCGACGGAGCAACTGCTCAACCGCACCTGGCGGCCGACACTGTCCGTCACCGGTGCGGACGGGCTGCCGCCCACCGACCGCGCGGGGAACGTCCTGCGGCCCCACACGTCGCTGCGGCTCTCGTTCCGGCTTCCCCCCACATGTGACTCTGCATCGGCCCTGGAGGCCGTGCGTCGCGCGCTCACCGTTGACGCACCCCACGGGGCGACCGTCTCCTTCTCCGACACCCACGCAGCCGACGGATGGAACGCGCCGGCACCGGAACCCTGGCTGACGGCCGCACTCGAGGAGGCCTCCGCCGCGGCATTCGGGCGTGGTGCGCGCAACTTCGGTGAGGGCGGTTCCATCCCGTTCATGGGGATGCTCGGCGCCAGATTCCCCCGCGCCCAGTTCGTCATCACCGGGGTCCTCGGCCCGGGGTCGAACGCGCACGGCCCGAACGAGTTCATGCACATCGAGACCGCGAAGCGACTGACCGCCGCGATGTCGATGGTCCTCTCCGCGCACGCGGCACGGCCGTAGGGTCGACCCCGTGTTCTCCCTCCTGCGGCGCAACCGCAACATCCGCCTCGTCGTCCTCGCCCAGATCGTGAGCTACCTCGGCGACTGGTTCACGTTCGTCGCGCTCGCGGGACTGGTGCAGGATCTCACCGACTCGAAGTTCCTCGTGTCGGTGGTGATGGTGTCCTTCACGCTCCCCTCGTTCCTCATGTCGCCGGTGGCGGGCCCGACGGTCGACCGCTTCGACCGGAGGAAGGTGCTCGTCGCCGTGTCCGCACTGCAGGCGGTGGCGGCCCTCGGTCTGCTCACCGTCGACGCGGGCAGGGTGTGGACCGCGTTCCTCTTCCAGGGTCTCATCGCGGCGCTCGCCTCGTTCGTGGGGCCGGCCACGTCGGCCTCCATCCCCAACCTCGTCGACAACGACGATGACCTCCGCATGGCGAACTCGATCACGGGGAGCACATGGGGCGTCATGCTCGCACTGGGTGCGGCGTTCGGCGGGGTCTTTGCCGCCGCATTCGGCCGCAACGCGGCGTTCCTCGCTGACGCGGTCAGCTTCGTCGTGGCCGCCGTCCTCTTCCTGATGATCGACCGGCCGACCCAGACGCACGACACGTCAGCCGGCGCGAGGGCGAAGGTGCGGCCGCTCCAGGACATGAAGGAGGCTGTGCACGTGGCCCGGCAGGACCCGGTCATCCTCGCCCTGATGTCGTCCAAGATGACCTATGCGATCGGTGCCGGCATCGTGAGCCAGCTCGCGGTGCTCGCCTCCACCGAGTTCGGTTCCGGTGACGGCGGGCGCGGCCTCCTCATCGCCGCCCGCGGCATCGGGGCAGGCCTCGGGCCGATCGTGGCGGCGCGCTACATCGGGAACAACCTCGGTCGCCTCCTGCGCGTGTGCGGGTTCGCCAGCCTGGTCTTCAGTTTCAGTTACCTGGGGGCGGCAGTCAGCCCGGCGCTCGGGGTGGCGTTCGTGTTCGTCAGCATCGCCCACTTCGGGGGCGGCGCACAGTGGGTCATGTCGTCGGTGGGACTGCAGATGAGGGCACCCGACCACGTCCGGGGGCGCGTGCTCGCCGGTGACTTCGCGATGGTGTCGCTGGTCATCGCGACGACGAGCATCCTCGCGGGCCTCACGAGCGAGGCGATCAGCGTCCGGCCCGCGATGGTGATCTTCGCCGGTGTGGCAGCAGTGGCGAGCGCGGGCTACCTGGCGGCCACGCAGGGGCTCAGGCGTTCTCTGAGCAGCGAACAGCAGCGTTGACGTACGCCTCGCGGCGCGGGTCGCCGTCGTAGGTCGTCATCATTGTGTTCATCACGTAGCTGACGGCGAGCTGTCGAGAGGGCACGGCACAGGCGACCGAGCCGCCCGCGCCGTCATGGCCGAAGCCGCCCGGCCCGCCGTAGTTGTTGCGCGTGCTGTCCAGCATGTAGCCCTTGGCGAAGACCGTGGGGTGACCGAGGATCAGGTCCTTCTCGCCCTCCGGCGTGACCGACGTGGCCGCCAGCCTGCGCGTCTCCTCCGTGATGAGCCGCACTCCGTTCACCTCGCCGATGGTGGCGGCATAGATGGTGGCAAGTGCGCGTGCGTTGCCGATGCCGTTCGCGCCGGGGATCATCGCGGCGCGGACCTCGGGCTTGTTGAACGCACCCGGACCGAACGCCCCGTTCAGCGAGAGTGCCTTCTCGCCCAGCGAACCGGGACCGCCGTGGTCGAGCATGAACCTCGCGATCTCCGGCGGGAACGACGGGACCGGGTGAGCCATGAGGTGGGCCACTCGGTGGTCGTGCTCTGCCGGCAGACCGATCCAGAACTCCACGCCGAGCGGGCCCGAGATGTTGCGCTGCACGAACTCCCCGATCGACATGCCGCTGACCCTGCGCACCAGTTCGCCCGCGAGCCACCCGTAGGTGAGCGCGTGGTAGCCGTGGGTGCTGCCCGGCGCGAAGTGCGGCGCGGTCGCGGCCAGCCGCGACGTGACCGTGTCCCAGTCGAGTGCGTCCTCGAGTGTCATCGGCCCGTCCACGGTGTAGAGACCGGCGCGGTGCCCGAGCAGCTCGGCCACAGTGATCGTGTCCTTGCCGTTCGCCGCGAACTCGGGCCAGTACTCGGCGACGTTCTCGCCGTAGTCCAGCAGGCCGCGTTCCACGCACATCGCCACGGCGAGCGCGGTCACGCCCTTCGTGGTGCTGAAGACGACCTGGAGCGCGTCAGGTCCGTAGGGGACCTCGCCGTTCCTGTCGCGGTGGCCTCCCATCACGTCCACCACCACTTGCCCGCGGTGCACCACCGCGACACCGGCGCCGCGGTCCTGCCCCGACTCGAGGTTGGCGACGAGTGCGTCGCGCACCGGCTCCCAGCCGGGTGCGACGAAGTCGACTGTCAGCACGGCGTGATCAGGCGTCGATGATGGCGCGGAGCTTCTCGATCTCGCGCACAGGGTCCGGGCCGACCGGGTTCACGGAGAGGACGGTCACGCCCGCCTCCTTGTACGCGGCGACGCGCTCCTTGATGAAGCCCGGCGTGCCCACGAGGTTCGCGTTCAGGATCCACTCGGCCGGGATGTTCGCCGCGGCCTCCTCCTTCTTGCCCTCGAGGTACAGGTCCTGGATGGCCACGGCCTCCTTCTCGAAGCCGTAGTCGCGGCA